>CAMBQS010000231.1 GCA_945870015.1 Desulfocicer vacuolatum DSM 3385 | reverse complement strand
CCCTGCGCGACAGTTTTCTGGATGCAGGGATTGAGATATATGAATACCACAAGGGCATTTTGCACGCAAAAGTGGCGGTGATTGATGATCATTGGTCCACGGTCGGCTCCTCAAATCTCGATCCTTTCAGTCTGCTGCTCGCTCTGGAGGCAAATGTCGTTGTCGACGATGAAAATTTTGCCAAAACATTGAAACATAGTTTAGAGCAGGCTATCCATACCGGGGCGATGCGGATACTTCAAAGCAACTGGAGAAAGCAGCCCATTCTCCTGCGTCTGGTGAGTTGGCTGAGTTACGGACTGGTGCGGTTTCTGACCGGAATAGCAGGGTATGCACCCGGCAAACACTCCGGTCATGAATAATCAATCTACATGATAATACTTGTATTATCATGACTTTTATACTATTTATCAGTCGCAAACAGTTTTTTAAATGATCGATATGTTGAATATATGCCTGCAAGGCAGGAAAGGCCGCTCACTTGGATTACATCGTGGCAATCTGTACATGAAAGGGTGGCAATGGTTATGGGGATATGAAAAATTGCATTTTTTTTGGTTTATTTTTGCTCATATCGATTTCACTTTTCGGGTGCGCCACAAGAATGGTGTCAAGCAGCTCACCGTATTACGCGAATATCGAAAATGAGTATTATTATTTTAGTCTGACTCCATTAAGTGCGAATGAACGGCATTGCGGTTTTCGACTTATCCTGAAAAACAAAACAACCCAAACGCTAACCCTTGACTGGAATAAAACTTACTATATCCATAACAATGAGCGTAAAGGCGGTTTTATTTTTGATGGTGTTGATTATGAATACCGGAATGACCCGAAACGTCCTGAAAAGATAAAACCGTGGGATATTTTCATAAAAACCATTTGGCCAACTATCCTGGCAAGCGGTGAACGGAATCAGTGGACGCAGATGCCCATGGAGTCCGGCAGACATGGTGTGGAAGCTACCATTCTATTGGACGGTAAAATTTTTACCGAAAAGCTGAATGTTCAGATGTCCATTCTTGAAAAATAGATGGATAGGATCAGAATTGTGAGTCTATTTTTTCTGGGTTCCCAGTTGATGAAGCGCTTTTTCAATCACCTTTTTTATTTCCGTATTTTTCTCTTCAGCCAACATTTTGGTAAGCCCTGCCGTTACATCCGGATCTTTTACACTTGTTTTCATGAGCGAGTTGACCGCAGACAATCTGACTTCCGCTATTGGATCTTTTAAAACGCGTAAAAGAGCCTGGGTGGATTCTTTGCTTCGGTAACCGATTTTCCCAAGAGCAATCACGGCTTCTTTCCGGAGATTTTCATTGCTGCCCTCCGCCGCACTGGTCAACTGTTGAAGAGCGTATCTTCCATCCGTACCGATATTCCCCAGCGCTTTGGCCGCATTGATTCGCACGGCATCTTCATCTTTAATTAAAGTATATGTTAAAGCCGGAGCGGCGTTTGTTACGTTTTCCCCCATATTGGACAGCGCTTTGGCAGCATATTCTCTGATGAGGGGATCAGGATCTCTCAGGGATCGCGCAAGAACATCAACCGCCGGTTTTGAAGAGGGGTCAGCCTTGCTCATCGCAAAGGCGGCTTGTTCGCAGAGAGCGATGTTTTGCTCATTCACAAAAACATCTGCCAGCATGGGCATGGCTGATTTTGAGTCCGGTCCGATAATCCCAAGGGCTTGCGTTGCGGTGATCCGAACCTGGATATTGGGATCTTTTAACGCTAAATCGATTATTCCGGGGATGGCTGCTTTGGATTCTTTTCCGAGCTTCGGGAGCACAATACAGATTTCTTTCCGGATCAAAGGACTCCAATCCGACATGAGATTGATCAGTGCCGGCACTGCCATTTCAGCATCCTGCCCGATTTTGCCAAGTGTACGGATGGCTTCGATGCGCGTGTATACATAGGAAATCATATAGTGATCATCTTTTTTGATTACCGTAATCAGTGCGGGAACGGCTTTCTTGGCTTTGGGGCCCATCTCTCCCAATTCTCGTGCAGCTTCTTTTGCCCTTGACCAGCCTTCGGATTGTAGTGAGTTCACAAGGATCAGTACCGGCAGTTCCGGATCAATCTCGGAACCGATATTCTCAAGCGCTTTGGCCGCTTCATTTCTTACATCATAATGTTTGTCGTTTAATGCCAGCTTTAAGGCTGGGACAGCTTCTTCCGCTTCCGGTCCGATATTTCCCAGCGCTTTGGCAGCCTCCTTGCGTATAAACCAGTCTTTGTCCTCAAGTGCATTCAGTAATCTTGGAATGGCTTCGAGCTCTGCCATCTCTTCTTTTGATTTTAAATCATATTTCTTCTGCCAGGGAGCACAGCTAGTCAGGATGGCCATGATGAGGAGCAGACAGGCGAGCGGGAAAAATAAGGAAATCCGTTGGGATGTCGAAGGATTGTCTTCTCGGTTTGCCGGCATTTAATAACCTCCATGAAAACCTGTTGGCCAAAAAACAAAGGTGAAAAGCACCTTGTTAAAGAGGGATATTTGTGTAAATAATGTGGTCTTTACTGATATACCCATCACTGTCTTCAACCTGGAATCGAAACATTCTTTCATAGCCAGGTCCGTCAACGATATAATAATCTTTTATCTGCAAAAAATATTCGATGTGGGTTTCGGTTTCAACCTCGGTGAATTGATCCTCGGTGACCACGATATCCGGCTCGATGTTCGTAGGAATGGAGTACCGTCGCGGTCCATCAAATGGGGCAATAGGGAAAAACTGGTTGCTCCCGAATTCATAAAAAATTTCCTCGCCATAATAAGGGATCTCCCCTTTTGCCGGGTCCGGACATCCATCGCCTTCGCAATACGTGGGTTCCGGAACCGTTTTTACATCCATCGGGGTGTATTGATTGACAATGACCTCAACAGCCACATTTTTGGATGCAATAAAGGATAGTTCAAACCCGATTTGTTGTCCTTCTCTCGGTGTGATTGTATGGTTTCCGTCAATCATCCGGGTTTCGATATCATTGCCTTGCGCATCAATCAATCTTGCGGAGGTGATTTGCGGTATAATGCTTTCTCTAAGATTCCGGCTGGTGTCTGCGTCTGAAGTTGAGCTGTCAGATCCACAGCCGGTAATGGCAAGCAAGGTGACAAAAAGACATAAAAGCATGCATGCAGGCTTGCCATATTTTTTTTGAAAAGAATATAATTTCATCTGTTCCATGTGCGTTTAAAGTACAGTTTTTCCGCAAACACGTATTCATATACCATTGATTTTTATTGTCGTATTCTAATTACATAACAAATTGTTACCCAAAGATAATAAACACCCATTATTAAACAATGTTCATATATAATAATTGCGTTTTTGTCAATGAAAATACAAATAACCGGTTATGCAGACAGGAAGTTTTTTTAATGACGAATCTTGTCCGGCTTCTTTCCCATTGCAATATTCCGGATCAAGCCAATCGATTTTGAGCGTATCGGTTCCTTGAACCTGAGTTCAATGGCTTTTTGAAGCATGTCCATGTTGATCACCTTGTTCATGCCGGCCAGAACAGCAAGAGATGCCAAAGCCCAGTCCTGCGGCTTGATTCCTTTTTTCTTGAAATCAACCGGGAAGAGAGTTGCATTGCAGGAAGGGATTTTTACGTTTGGTTCATGGATAATCACCGTATCTTGCGTTGTGTTGGTAAACAGATGCTTCCGGCGTTCAACTCCTTCCGTAGCAAGAGCAATGATTATGGAAGGAGCATCAATACCGGTGTAGTCGATCTGATCCGGGGACAATATCAGTTCCGTAATGGAAGGACCGGTCAGCACCGTGATGTTGTATTCATTTTTCTGGGATGCATACAGTCCGGCAGTCAGTCCGGCAAGACATAAAATTTCGCCCGCACTTAAAATTCGTTGTCCTGCACTTCCCAGAATCACGATCTCCTGTCTGTTGGGCTGAAGCGGTTTGAAAACAGGAGATATCGGGATTGGATTTTCTGCAGGCGGCTGGTTTTTGGATAATTCTTTATAATGGCTGTAATACTCCTTCCGTGGGGAATTGGATATCGCATGGTTGTGTTCCCGGGTAAAATGGTCTGCACAAAAGGCTTCAATGTTTTTCGGGGTGAGGCTGTTTTTCCGGATATATCGTCCGGTACAGATCCCACAAATTTCCACAACTGAAAATCCTGGAAACCGGATGGCTTTTTCCAGTTCTTTGTCCAGATCCGGCTGGTATCCGGAGCATCGGATCACATATTCTGCACCGGCAGACCGGGCGACCTCACAGATGTCGATCGGGGTTTCGAGTTGGTTCAGAAAGCCGGATTCAACAACTGCATCCCGGGGTGTTGTGGCGGAAAACTGTCCTCCGGTCATACCGAAATTAAAGTTGTTCAGGATCAGCAGGGTAATGTCCAGATTTCTTCGACAGGCTGCAAGAAGATGCGCACCGCCGATTCCAAGTCCGCCGTCACCCATGGTGGCAATGACCGTCAATTCAGGGCGGGCCATTTTAATCCCGGTTGCATAGGTCAGCGATCTTCCATGAAGTCCGTGAAAAGCATGGGTGTGGAAAAATGTGTCAAAAAGCCCTGAACATCCGATATCGCTGATGAGGGCGATCCGGTTTCCGGTCAACCCCATATTCTGAAAGCACCGATCCAGCATCTGCACAATTTTTTCATGGGTACAGCCAGGGCAGAAAGCCGGGGGCCTGTTTTGATTGAGGAGACTAACCATGATTCAAAAACTCCTTGATCTGAGTGGGTGAGATCAGGCTGCCGTTCATCTGCCCAAGAAACAGGACAGGGATGTTGGGAAGGATGCGCTCCACTTCTCTGACATACTGGCCCAGGTTCATCTCCACAACAATGACCTTTTCCATTCCCCTGGCGTGTTCCTGGATGAGATCCTGCGGCACCGGCCAGAGCGTTTTCAGAATCAGCAGGGAAAACGGTTTTCCGGATTGTTTTTCCTCCCTTTGCGCCTGTCTTGCAGACCGGGCCGTGACACCATAAGTGATGATCAGGGTAGTCGCATCCTGTTCAGGATGGGCTTCATAAAAGAGATGATCTGAAGAGATGTTTTTCAGTTTTCCGGCTAAACGGATACGATTCATTTCAATTACGATCGGGTCATTGGTGATATATCCGTCCGGCCCATGGGTGGAAGAGGTTTGTCTTACCGGAATGTTGCTTCCAATGGGCAGAAAATCGGGAACTCCGGTATTGGAATGCACCGTAAAGGGCTGAAAACCGTTTGCAGAAGAGGCTGTTTTGCGGGATTCAATTTCAGGAAAGTTCAGGTTCCGGATGTCAATACTTTCCCGGGTCATTCCGATCTCCTTGCTGGAGGCAATGAACACAGGGCAGCGAAATTTTTCTGCCAGATTAAACGCTTGAATTGTCAATATGAAGCAATCGGTAATATCGGTTGGAGAGAGGACGATCACCGGCAGCCCTCCGCTGTTTCCCCATCGAAGAAATTGTATGTCTCCGTCTGCTCCAAGGGTGGCAGACCCGGTGGATGGCCCCAATCTCTGGACATCTACAATCACAATGGGGATTTCACTCCCGATGGCAAATGAAATCTGTTCGCTGTACAGGCTGATTCCAGGCCCTGAGGTGGCTGTCATGGCTTTCATCCCTGCCATGGACGCTCCCAGACAAAAGCCAATGGATGCGATTTCATCCTCTCCCTGCATGCAGATCCCTCCTGCTGGTGGCAGAAGTTTCAGCATGGTATTTAAAATGGTTGTTGCAGGAGTGATGGGATACCCGGCAAAAAAATTGCAACCGGCAATCACCGCGGCTCTTGCAACAGCCTCATTTCCTTCTATAAAAGATACAGTCATGGAGACCTCATTGAAGAAATCTGTTTTTCGGGAAGTGCGTGTGATTGCTGTCAAAAAACGATAATACCGTTTGAACGAATATTGAGAATGGAAATAATTATCAGTA
>CAMBQS010000230.1 GCA_945870015.1 Desulfocicer vacuolatum DSM 3385 | reverse complement strand
CGTGTTATACCTGAACTATTCCACCGGAAGCACCATGGGGTTGAAACGGGATTTTGAAGAGGAAAAAATTGCGGTGATTCCGGCTTCTTTTCATGCAGGAAACCTGATTGACTCCACTTATATTTTCCTTCCCATTGCTTCCTATTCGGAGCAGACCATCGGGCTGGCTGAGTATATTGTGAAAAATCATAAGGGAGACAAACCCAAGGTTGCATTGTTTGTTCATCCCTCTGCGTTTGGCCGGGGACCTGTGGATGATCTGGCCAAGGCTGCCAAGGCCGGGCTGAATATCGAGATTGTTGAGGTTGTGGAACATGGACAGGATCTGGACAACACCGCCATGCTGAAAAGGCTCAAAAGCAAAGGGGTACAATATGTTCTCTGTCAGACCGTGCAGTCCCCGGTTGCAACCATGGTAAAAGATGCGAACAGCCTTGGATATGCGGCAAAGACCTTTGGAGAAGCCGGAAAGATTACCTTCATGGGTGCGCATTATACCGGTGGTAACGATCTGATTGCTCTGGCCGGCGTTGCAGCAGAAAACTTTTTCTGGACCACTTCCTACAGGCTTACTTCTGAAAAATCTGCCGGAGCGGATGCTCAGCTTGCACTTGCCAAGAAATATGGACGCGATGATAAAGCTGCAAACTCCCATAATTATACCAATGGAATCATGGTAGCTCAGGTGGCAACCGAAGTTATCAAACGCGTCAGGGAAAAAGGTCAGCAAGTGACCCGAAGCAGTCTTTATGAAGAATTGAATCAGATGAACGGTGCAAAGGCTTTCCAGGCCGATACAACCGTAGGCCCGGTTACCTATTCGAAAACCGACCATGCCGGTGTTGACGTTCTGCAACTCTACCGGGTAGATGGTGGCGTTTTCAGATCTGTTGGTGTGCCGTTTTCATCAGAATATATTAAAAAAATTAAGTAAAGTTCCCTTGGCAATCGGCGATGCCGTTAATTCAGAAAGGCGTAAGCCGGTCATTACCAAGGTATCTGTTCTGTAATATTACGGTTTGACAGGGATTGGGCTTGACAATTGTCAAGTCCAATCCCTTCCGTTTCCACTTTTCTTGGAAAGGAAAAAATGACAAAGAAAAACACAACTGAACTTCTGCTGGATGTAAACAATATAGAAGTAGTCTATAATGACATAGTTCAGGTGCTGCGGGGAGTGAGTCTCAATGTTAAGACCGGAAGTATCGTAGCGCTCCTGGGTACCAATGGAGCTGGAAAAACAACTACCCTGCGTGCCATCAGCGGTCTTTTAAAACCGGAGAACGGATTTATCAAAGATGGAAAGATCACCTTCCAGGGAAAAGATATCACGAATGTCATGGGAACCCATGTTGTCCGGTTTGGAGCGGTCATGGTTCCCGAGGGACGGAGGGTTTTCAAACATCTTACCGTGGATGAAAACATCCGGGTCGGGTCCATCACCCGTCAGGACGGATCACAGAAGATCAAGGCGGATCACAAGCTTATGTATAACCATTTCCCTCGACTATCAAAGATCACCAACCGTATGGCCGGGTATTGTTCCGGCGGAGAACAGCAGATGATTGCCATTGCAAGAGCACTTATGGCCGCACCGGTCATGCTGATGCTGGATGAACCGTCTCTTGGATTGGCGCCGCTTCTGGTCAAAGAGATTTTTGATAATATCCGTACCGTAAACCAGGAGTTGGACACCAGTATCCTGGTTGTTGAACAGAATGCAAAGATCGCGCTGGGGATCGCAGATTATGCCTATATCATGGAATCCGGAAAGATCGTGCTGGAAGGTACAGCCGAAGAATTGAAAAACAATCCGGATGTTAAAGAGTTTTACCTGGGAGTGACCCAGGGCGGCGGCAGGAAATCATTCAAGGAAATCAAGTCTTACAAACGTCGTAAACGATGGATGTAAACTCAATATAACAGAAAGGCGGAACAATGAGGCACACACCTCAGACAGGGAGAAAATCATGAAAATACTGGTTGGATATAACGGATCTGCTGCTTCAAATGCAGCTCTGGATCTGGCCAAGGATTATGCAAAAGCTTTTCATGCAAAGGTTTATCTTGTGACCTCCATGGAAGGCGGCAGCCGGGAAAAGATCGATGAAGTACGCAAAGCCGAACAGTACTTGGAGGCAGCCCGGAAAAAACTGGAAGCAGAAGGTCTGGAATGTGAAATCCACCAGATGGCGAGAGGGATGACTCCTGGAGAAGATCTGGTGAAGTTTGCTAAGGATAAAGCAGTAGACCATATATTCGCAGGGGTTGAGAAAAAATCAAAAACGCAGAAACTCCTTCTGGGATCAACGGCCCAGTTTTTGATTCTCAAGGCTCCCTGCCCGGTAACGACAACAAAATAGACAGATCCGGCAGACGGTATATCTAAACAAGCACAGGAGATTGTATCTATGGCATCGGAAAGAGATCGTACCACTGGTTTTTATCATCAGACCCTGGAAACCCTTTCTCCTGTTGGAAGAGAAAAATTTCTCTCTGAAGAACTCCGAAAAATTGTTATTCATGCCTGTCAGAATGCTCCGGCCATTCAAAAAAAGTTTGCCTCTGTTGGCTTGAAACCAGGCGATGTCCGCAGTGTAAAGGATCTTGAAAAACTTCCCATCACGCACAAGCATGAACTTGCATCCCTTCAGAAAGAAGATCCTCCTTTTGGTGGATTTTTAGGGGTTCCGATGCAACGGCTAAAACGGATCTGCATGTCGCCGGGGCCGATTTATGAACCAGAGGATACGGAAAGCAAAAATGACCGGTGGACCCAGGCTTTTTTTGCCGCTGGCTTCCGGAAAGGAGATATCGGCCAGGTCACCTTCAGCTATCATCTGGTTCCGCCGGCTTTCTGGTTTGAAGATGCACTTCACCGGCTCGGCTGCATTGCAACACCCGGCGGCGTAGGAAACACCGAACAACAGGTGAAAATGATGCACGATCTTCATGTAACCGGGTACATCGGCACACCCAGCTTTCTCATGGCGGTTGCCAAAAAAGCCCTGGAATTCGGATATGATCCCCGAAAGGATCTTGCGCTGGAAGTCGGTTTTGTTTCCGGTGAAATGCTCCCCGAATCCCTGCGGTCTGAGCTGGAAGAAACCTTTGGAATGGTGATCCGGCAGGGATATGGCACGGCTGACGTGGGGTGCATGGGATTTGAATGCTATCATAAAAACGGGATGCACTTTCCGTATAATTGCATTGTTGAGATTGTGGATCCGGAAACCGGAAAGCAGCTCGGGCCGGGTGAAACCGGCGAGATTGTCACCACGGTATTTGATGAAGCCTATCCCATGATCCGGTTTGGAACCGGGGATCTGTCTTATTATACGGATGAGCCGTGTGCCTGCGGCCGGACTTCCGGACGGCTGGTCAAGATTCTGGGACGCTTGGATCAGGTCACCAAGGTCAAAGGCATGTTTATCCATCCGGCGAATGTGGATGAGGTTGCCGCCAGGTTTAAAGAGATTAAAGATTGTCAGGTTGTGGTCACAAGGGAAGGCCATGTGGATCAGATGACTTTTAAGGTGGTTCTATCAGAGGGCATCACTCCCTCGGATGATCTTGCCAAACAGATTGAGTCCGCCATTCCTCAAAGCATGCGTGTCCGTGGAAAGGTTGAATTTATTGAACGCAAATCCCTGCCGGAGAAATATTCCAAAATAGACGACCAGCGGAAGTGGGAATAACGCCTGTTTCCTGGTTTCCCTTCATGATTTGATGCAGCCTCAGAAGTCCCGGCGTCGAAGTATATTCATCCGTGCGGTGGATTTTTATCAAAAATATATCAATTTCCGGGTTTGGATAAAAATGATCTTGAATTGTATGTGGGAACGTCAGAATTTTCTTGGATTATTTCATCTGTTCGGATAATAACAGGTTAATCGCATTTGGAAAATTGAATGCCATATTGAAGTTGTCTTTCGGATTCAATTCCCTTGGCGGGAGTGGACGTCCATCAATTCCCCCCTTGAGGGGGGCAAGGGGGGTGTTTTGTTTGTTATAAAAATTACTTATAGAAATTAGGCCTTATCACACCCCCCCCCTTTAATCCGCCCTCAAGGGGGGAATCAGTTGATGGGTATCGTCTTTATATAAGGATAGCGTAATTACCTTCAAAGAGGGAGAATGAATTTCGTGTACCCATGGTGAATGAAAATATTTTCAAATGCAGTTACCTTGGAATGATAAAAGACAAAATTTTCTTTTTAATATGGAGCAGACCATGAATTATGATTACGCAATTATCGGCAGTGGATTTGGCGGAAGCGTGGCCGCACTCCGTCTGTCTGAAAAAGGATATAAGGTTGTTGTACTGGAGCAGGGCAGGCAGGTCACACCTGAAGACATGGAAGAGGGAGATAACAGCATCAACCATTTAACCTGGATGCCTGCCTTGGGTCTGTCCGGATATTTTTCCCAGGATTTTTTCCAACACGTTACCCTGGTGAGAGGTGTTGGCGTTGGTGGCGGCAGTCATGTGTATGCCGCAGTTCTTCTGAAGCCTAAAGATGATTTCTACAAAGATCCGGCATGGTCGACACTAGGAATCGACTGGAAAGAAGAACTATCACAACATTATGCGACGGCTTCCACCATGCTGGGAGTGGTCAACAATCCCACCAAGGATAAACAGGATGAATTTCTGCGCACGACAGCCGAGAAAATGGGCGCCGCTGATACCTATGGTCCTACACCCAACGGTATCTATTTCGGGACCCCGGAAGTCATGTCGCCGGACCCGTTTTTCAACGGCAAGGGACCTCACCGGCCGGGTTGCCATTTATGCGGACGTTGCCTGACCGGCTGCCCTCATGGATCCAAAAATACCCTGGACAAAAACTATCTCTATCTTGCACAGCGTCTGGGTGCTTCCATCCTGCCTTTTCGAAAGGTAACCAATATCCTGCCTCAGGAAAACGGCGGATATCTGCTTCAAATCAAGCATCCCATCAACCCGCTTCGAAAATATCCATTGATTCAGGCCAAAAAAGTGATACTGTCCGCCGGTGTGCTGGGAACCCTTGAGCTGCTGTTCCGATGCCGGGAGGTGACCCAATCCCTTCCCAAAATATCCGGACAGCTTGGCAAGGTGGTTCGAACCAACAGCGAGGCCATTGTGGGTGCGCTGGCATCGGATGAGGATCTGGATCTTACTTACGGCACCGCCATTTCATCCCATTTCTATCCGGACGAGCATACCCATATCACCCAGAACCGGTTTCCCAATGGGTATGATTATATGAAGTTTTTTACCGGACCCCTGGCGGATCATTCCAACCCGTTTATCCGGTCGCTGAAAACACTGGGAATGATTCTGCTCCGGCCGTCATCCTTTTTTAAAAACTGGACAGCCGGAAACTGGCACAAGCGGGTAACCATATTGACGGTGATGCAGCATCTGGATAACCAGCTCTCCCTGGTATATGGAAGAAAAGCCTCTTTCCTGTTTCGAAAAGGATTAAAATCACGGATTGTCAAAGGAAAGGAAGC
Source organism: Desulfocicer vacuolatum DSM 3385 (assembly GCA_945870015.1). Lineage (GTDB taxonomy): Bacteria > Desulfobacterota > Desulfobacteria > Desulfobacterales > SURF-7 > QZKS01. Next base: position 437 of record CAMBQS010000230.1, on the reverse strand, counting down.
GCCCACATTCCTGCCGGTGGCAAATGAAGCAGCCAAAAAGCTGGCAGAAGCCTGCAATGGACAGCCGCTCAACATTCTGACCGAAAGTATCGGCAACATGGCAACAACCGCCCATATTCTGGGAGGATGCCACATGGGGAGTTCTGCCGAAAACGGTGTGATTGATACACATCATGAAGTCTTCGGCTATCCCGGGCTTTATATCGTGGACGGCTCTGCCGTATCCGCCAATATCGGTGCAAACCCCAGCCTGACCATCACGGCACTGTCGGAAAGGGCGATGAGCCTGATTCCGGATCGTTCTTCGGGCAGTGGCTGTTAAAATGAAAACACGGACCAGGGTTGGGTTTTGAAAAATAGACATGTGGCGGAAACCGGCATGGATAAAAATCTGCTTCAGGAAAGCGAAACTGTTGAATTGAAAAAGAGCCTGGCTG
>CAMBQS010000229.1 GCA_945870015.1 Desulfocicer vacuolatum DSM 3385 | reverse complement strand
TTTGGCTCCCCAGCACGGACTTGAACCGCGGACCCAGTGGTTAACAGCCACTTGCTCTGCCGACTGAGCTACTGGGGAATAGATGTTTTTCCAGTTACCCGGAAGTTCGTTTTATCTGGAGGATGAACCGGTTATGGATTCAATACCGTTTCATTCCAGCCCAAACGAACCTGCTTTATAGACCAGGCTTGTTTTCTTGTCAATATGAAAAATCCGGTTTTTTGATCAAGATATAGGATCTGTCATCCCGCAGGGGGAAAAGCAGAAAACATTTCATGATGTTTTATACTTCTTGATTAATATGAATGCGTTAGATATGGTTCAGTAAGATACGTGAGGATATGCTGTCAGGCAGGCAAGAGTGAGCCATCACCTGTGAAAAGGGGAAACAATGAAAAATAATCTGATTCTGATACCGGCTTTTATCATGGTACTCCTGCTGGCGGGATGCAACGCAGACAACAACCGGAACACATCCAACGGCAGGTTGCTTGTCTATAATGAAACCAACCAGTCCATTGAAGTCCGGTATACCGAAGAAACATCTTCAGGATTTCAAGAGCAATCGGAATGGATTGACGCCGGCAGCCAGGGAGTCCTGTATGTCTATGCCCTGTGGTATGATGCCGAGGTGATTGTGATCTATAACGGGATATCCAGACAATATGACCTGGATTTCCGGATTACAGAAACAGCAGAGATTTATGTAAACACTGAAGATTTTCAGTCATAGGGCGCAGGTTCATGATCCGGATATTCAAAACCATGATTACGATTCCGGGTATTCTGTTTCTCTGTCTTGCGATGCTTTCCCCTTTTCATAATAAGGAGTTTCCGGCAGGAGGAGATCTTTACAGTTTTATCTGGCGTATCGGTTCATCGATTCAATACACGCTTGAAGACCATAATGCACTGATCTTTGGTTTCAGATTCATGCATGTTTTAAATGGGCAGGGTGCAACCAGGGATAATCCGGCCTATAATGCAGCGGGGATCTGTTTGCATGTGGTCAGGTATTTCTGAGAGGTGTATGGGTTTGCGGAGAGTTTGTGAAATGTGATTACACCCCCCTTGATCCCCCCTCGAGGGGGGAATTATTGGGATTTTGTCATCACTTAAGGGGGGAGTTATCGGGATTCTGTCATCCCCATTAGGGTGGGAATCATTGGGCTATTTTTCGATCATCACCTTCAAGGCAAGCTCCAGAAGCTGTTCCCTGCCCGGTTCGGAGGGCGCTTCGGTGAGCAGACAGGCGGCCCGCTGGGTTTTGGGAAAAGCAATCACATCCCGGATGGACTGCATGCCGCAGAGAATCATCACCATGCGATCCAGCCCAAATGCCAGACCGCCATGGGGAGGCGCCCCGGAATCCAGGGCAGACAGCAGGAATCCGAATTTTCCTTCATAATCCTTCTTCTCCATGCCAAGGGCCTGAAGTACATTTTCCTGAAGATCCCTTTGATGAATACGGATGCTCCCGCCTCCGATCTCGGAACCGTTCAGCACCATGTCATAGGCCCGTGATCTCACCTCAAGGGGTTTGTCGAACAGTTTGCCATAATCTTCATCCAGCGGCGCGGTAAACGGATGATGAAGGGCCTGGTATCGTTTTTCCGTTTCATCGTATTCGAACATGGGGAAATGGGTTACCCAGACAAACCGGAACTCTTTTTCATCGATCAGGTTGAGCTTCTTCCCCAGATGATTCCGAAGATGTCCCAGGGCTTCATTCACGATTTTGGGCTGGTCTGCTACGAAAAAGACCAGGTCTCCGGGTTCCATGTTGATCCGCTCCGCCAGCGCCTCTTTTTCCGCATCGGTAAAAAACTTGGCAATGGGAGACTGCCAGGAATCCTCCTTGACCTTGATCCAGGCCAATCCTTTGGCCCGGTACACAGCGACAAATTCCGTGAGGTCGTCTATCTCTTTTCTGGAAAAATCAATGCATCCTTTTGCATTCAAGGCTTTCACGATTCCGCCCTTTTCCACCACGCTTGCAAAAACCTTGAAGCCGGAGTGCTCAACAATATCCGAAATATTCTGGAGTTCCAGACCAAACCGCATATCGGGTTTATCCAGACCGAACCGGTCAATGGCATCTGCATAGTCCAGCCGTTCAAAGGGTGTCGCAAGATTCCTGTCCAGAACATCCTTGAAAAGTGCGGTCACCAGCCCTTCTGCAATGGACATCACATCTTCCTCTCCCACAAAGGACATCTCAAGGTCGACCTGCGTAAATTCCGGCTGACGGTCTGCCCGCAGGTCTTCATCCCGGAAACAGCGGACAATCTGATAATACCGGTCAAAACCCGCAACCATCAGAAGCTGTTTGAACAACTGGGGAGATTGAGGCAGGGCATAGAACTGCCCCTGGTTGACCCGTGACGGCACCAGATAATCCCTGGCTCCTTCCGGGGTGCTCCGCGTCAGTACCGGGGTTTCAATATCCAGAAAACCATTGGCATTCAGATACTGCCGGATGGAGGCGGCTGCCTTGTGCCGGGTGATAATATTCTTTTGAAGCTGAGGCCGCCGAAGATCAATATGACGGTGCTTGAGCCGGATGCTTTCGGACACATCAACGGTTTCTTCAATCATGAATGGCGGTGTCTGTGCAGTATTCAGAATTTTCAGCTCTGTCACAAGGATCTCGATTGCACCGGTTTTGAGATTCGGATTGATCATGCCGTCGGGCCGCGATTCCACCTTTCCTCTGATGCCCAGAACAAACTCGCTTCGCACGGAATGCGCTTTTGCATGTGCTTCCTGCTCTCTTTCCGGGTTAAAAACAATCTGGGTGATTCCTTCCCGGTCGCGCAGATCCACAAAAATAACCCCGCCATGATCACGCCGCCGCTGAACCCAGCCCATTAAAATAACTTCTTCACCAATCTGTTTTTTGCCCAGCGCATTGCAATGATGGGTCTTTCTCATCTCTCCAAGTATATCGGACAATGGATTTACTCCTTTTATTTTATCGATTTAAAAAATTTGTAATTGTCTCTGTCAGTTTATCCACAGGAAATGCATGCTGTTCTTTTGTTTTCATATCCCGCAGAACGACCCTGCCCTCTTTCAGTTCACTCTCACCAACCATCAGCACAAACAATGCCCCCATTCTGTCCGCCCGTTTCATCAGGCTTTTCAGGCTTTTTCCGGAAAAATCCGCCTCAGTCGGGACTCCGGCCAGGCACAGTTCGTTTGCCCAGATATACCCGTTTTGGATACCCTCTTCTCCCAGGGCTGCGATAAAAATGACCGGCTTTTTTTCCAGGTTTTCCTGGCTCTGGGAAACAATCTCCACGAGCCGGTCAAACCCGATGGCAAAACCAATGGCCGGATGGGCCGGACCTCCCAGCGCTTTCACCAGGCCGTCATACCGGCCTCCGCCTGCAACAGCACTCTGGGCGCCCAATGCTCCGGTCTGGAGCTCAAAGGTTGTACGGGTATAATAATCAAGCCCCCGGACCAGGCGTTTGTCCAGTTCAAACCGGACTCCCTGTTTTACCAGCATGGCCTGAACCGTATCAAAATGGCGTGCGCAATCCGGACAGAGAAAATCCATGATGGAAGGAGCCTCTGAAACCGCCTCCCTGCATGCAGGAACCTTGCAGTCCAGCACACGCAAAGGGTTCCGTTCACTCCGCCGGATGCAGTCCTCGCAAAGCTGCTCTTTTCTGGATATCAGAAGTTCGGACAATGCCTTCCTGAAATCAGGACGGCATTCCGGACATCCCAGTGAATTGATATGGGCATTGATATCCATGACACCCAGTTTTGAAAACAGTGTCACCAGCATGAAAATCAGTTGTGCGTCAATATAGGGAGAGGCCTCGCCGAACACCTCGGCATTGATCTGATAAAACTGCCGGTACCGCCCTTTTTGTGGTCTCTCTCTCCGGAACATAGGGCCGATGGTATACATTTTCCGGATAGGATCAACTGCATACATTTTGTGTTGAATATAGGAGCGCACAACCGAAGCGGTTGCTTCCGGCCGAAGGGTGATAAGATCCCCGTTCCGGTCGGCAAAGGTGTACATCTCCTTTTCAACAATATCCGTATCCTCGCCAATGCTGCGTTTGAACAGTTCTGTTTTTTCCAGAACCGGCGGATGGATCTCCCTGAATCCGAAATCCTCGAACAAGGCTCTGGCTGTATTTTCAATATGCTGCCAGAGAGCGGATTCCTCCGGCAGGATGTCTTTAAAACCTCGAATTAACTGTATCATGCAAGTCCAGTTTTTTGATCAATAATAACAAAAAGTTGCTGCAAAAAAGCAGATTGAATCGTGAATGCGCCGGAATCCGGATCATTTATGGCGCTGCCACCTGATAACCGTTACCCTATTAACCCAGAGCCTGTCTTTAAGTCAATATGAATGTTTTTCCTTTTGAATACTGAAATAATATGAAAAAACATTGTAAAACAACCCGAAAGAAAGTAATCAGATGGACACAACAACCAATCGGCACATTACCGGGGAAGAGCCCGCAACAGGCTTTCAATCTCTAATTGTAACCAAATGTATTGGGAAGGAGTGCTTTCATGAAAGCATCATTTGCAATTGTCGGATGTGGCAAGGTTGGATGCGCGCTGGCAAAACAGATGAAATCTTCAGGATATCCCCTGGCCGGTCTTGCCAGCAAAAGCATCCACTCTGCCCGAAAGGCAGCAGAGGATCTGGGTACGGATATCTTCAGTGACAAACCCTGGGAGATCACCCGGTCTGCTGATGTGGTTTTTATCACCACGCCCGATGGTCAGATTCAGGCCGCCGCTTCCCTTCTGGCTGAAAAAAAAGGATTGAAAAAAAATGCCGTTGTATTGCATTGCAGCGGGTCCCAGCCGTCTACCATTCTGTCGGCTTTAAAAAAATATGAGGTCTCCATCGGCTCCCTCCATCCCCTGCAAAGCTTTGCCTCAACAAGGACAGAAGGGAATCCGTTTAAAAACATCATCGCTGCCATAGAGGGAGAAATAGACGCAACTGCCATGGCCCGGAAGATTGCGCAGGATCTGGGGGCAACCTGTTTTTTCATCAAAACCCATGCAAAAACAGCCTATCATGCTGCCGCAGTGGTGGCCTCAAACTATCTGGTTACCCTTCAGGATATGGCATTCAAGCTGTTACAGATTGCCGGCATTCCGGCGGAAAACGCCTTTCAGGTTCTGGGACCCCTGATTCATGGCACCCTCTCCAACATTGAAAAAAAAGGCACGGAAAAAGCCCTGACCGGTCCGATTGTCCGGGGGGATACGGAAACCGTACAAACCCATGTGGATGAAATCCTCCGCATGGCCCCTGACCTGCTCACCTTGTATCAGATCCTGGGAAGATATACAGTTCATATTGCGGAATCCAGCGGGAACATCACAAAAGAAAAAGCACGGGAATTGATACAATTGCTGTCTGAAAAAAAAGCATCCTGATCCATTTTTATTTCTCATTCAGGCAACTGAGAAAACAACCTCCCTTTGCGCTGCCTCCGGAATCGCTGCTCATTGAAGCAGCCACACTCTCTGTCTGCGCGTCCCGGAAGCCAGGGCCTCCGATATCGATGATTTTACCATCCAGGGTATATACATCATCCCCGCGCTTTCCATCAATAAAATGGAGGGTAACAACATTGCCGTCGATCTCGGCACCGGTCTCTCCGTTAAACATGAATTCATACCAGTGATCCTTTGGCTGATCCGGTGTCGGCCCGTATTTATAATAGGTTGAAGGGGCAGCATCCTCTGGGAAATAGAGGGTTACAATGGTTTTCTTCCCTGCCCCGACATCTTCAATGGTAAAACCGATCAGGCCATAGATAAAATCCAGATCCGACGGTGTTTCAGAGGAGGATGGGATATCATCAATGGACAAATCTGTGATTTTGGTACCTTCTGACGAGACAACGGTCAGATATTCTCCATCGGATAAGGGACGGGAGTCGACATTGTCCTGAT
>CAMBQS010000228.1 GCA_945870015.1 Desulfocicer vacuolatum DSM 3385 | reverse complement strand
CCTCTTAAAAAAAACGGCTTTGAAAAACATGATTATCATGTTCGACAAAGCCGTTTTCTTTTTTAATGAGCCGATTTCAAAAGTCTGTTGTTGTAGTTCCGACGAAAGCCGGACACGAAATAAAGCGTAACACTATCCAGTATTTTCAGTTCTTTTCCGGACATCGGCTTTCGCCGGTGTGACATTTTTTAATCTTTTTTACAATTGACTCTCTATAAAAACACTTTTCCGCTTGCATCACGCTCTGGATCTATTTATAAAGAAAATTTGTTTGATAAACACAGACAGGCTAAAACAATAACCTCAATACAACAGTGAAAATATCATGACAAAAAGCACGTTACGAAGAAATATTGAACATGTGGGATGGGGGCAGCTTACGTATGAAATCCGAAAAATTGTCGCTGTCGGTCGTGCCCTTGAAAAATTAGGCGTATCCATTACATGGGAAAATATCGGTGATCCGATTCAAAAAGGAGAAAAAGTTCCCCAATGGATCAAGAATATCATCTGCGAACTTGCCGCAGACGATAAAACCTATGGCTATGTGGATACAAAAGGCGTTCTGGAGGCCCGGGAGTTTCTGGCTGAGCAGGTGAATAAAAGAGATGGACATCAAATTACCGCTGAGGATATCCTGTTTTTTAATGGCCTGGGGGATGCGGTAGCCAAAATATTTACCTACCTGCGAAGAGAAGCCAGAGTCATTGGGCCTTCACCGGCCTATTCCACCCATTCCTCGGCAGAAGCGGCACATTCCGGCTATGATCATCTGACCTATGAACTGGACCCGGATAACCACTGGATACCGGATCTGGAAGACCTGGAAAATAAAATCAAATACAACGATTCCATTGCCGGAATGCTGCTGATTAACCCGGATAACCCCACCGGAGCTGTTTATCCGCGTCCATTGCTTGAAAAAATGATCGACATCGCAAGAAGATACAACATCTTTGTGCTGTGTGATGAAATCTATGCTCATATCGTATTTAATGGTGCGAAAACAGTTCATTTGAGTGAAGTGATCGGGGAGGTTCCCGGCATTGCATTACGAGGAATTTCAAAGGAATTTCCATGGCCGGGCGCACGATGCGGATGGATCGAAATTTTTAACCAGGATAAACATCCTGTTTTTCAACACTATATTCAAAGCATTACCAACGCCAAAATGCTTGAAGTGTGTTCGACCAGTTTGCCTCAATATGCGATTCCATTGGTGATAGGTCACCCGCAGTATATTGATCACCTTAAAAAACGGAATAAAATGTTTGAGGCCCGGGCAAACGAAGCGTATGAAATCTTTTCCAAAGTTAAAGGAATCCACGTCACCAGGCCTCAGGGTGCATTTTATATGTCCATTCTGTTTAACGACCATGTTTTGAACAGCAGACAGTATCTACCCATTGACAACAAAGAGGCAAAAGCCTTTGTGGAAGAAAAGGTGATGAATGTCGAACCGGATAAACGTTTTGTATATTATCTGCTGGGTGCAACCGGAATCTGTGTTGTGCCGCTGACTGGATTCTGCTGTTCCAGGCAGGGATTCAGGATTACGCTTCTGGAAACAGATGATCAAAAAAGGATTCAGACCTGGAAAACCATAACAGACATGATCAACATGTATCTGAAATCTTAATAAAAAGAGCTAATTTCAAAACATTGCGAAACCGTCACACCGGCGAAGGCCGGTGTCCAGAAAAATACTGAAAAACTGGAGAGCGCTTCATTTCACTGGATTCCGGCCTTCGCCGGAATGACAAAAACAGACTTTTGAAATTAGCTCATCCGTTTTATTTGCTTATGATCAATGTTCCCTATAATTGTCCATGCCTTTTCTTAGAGCAATCCTTTCCGAGCTGATGCTGATATAATCAAGAAGTATCTTTTCCGCTTCCGTCATCATTGGATCAAATTTTTTATCTTCCGCATTCTCTTCCACCGGAGTCAACTCATCCTCCTCGTTATTCTCCAGCTCTGAGATATCCGCAAGAAGTGTCTCACCTTGTATTTCCCGACGCATATTTTCAAGTTCAAACCGTTTACGCTCAGACTCTTCCAGCTCTTTTTTCCGAATCGTTTCATTGAGGGAAATAAATTTCTTTTCTCTGGCTTCCTTTAAACGCTCAATTCCTTTGGACAGATACAGAAATCCCGGATCATCTTTGCTTCTTTTTTCATGGAGTGCCCGTAATTGATCCAGTTTTGAAGAAATCTCCGGTAATGGCTGATATCTGACTTGCCCGATCGTATCCCAGGGTAAGGATTCCGGCAAAGCGCTTTCACCAATTTTTTCTTTATCATACAATTCAGGGAAAATAATATCCGGGACAACGCCTTTATTCTGTGTGCTCTCGCCGGATATCCGGTAAAATTTGCCTCTGGTAATTTTCAATTGCCCTTTTTTAAGATTTTCCAGAGACTGAACCGTACCTTTTCCAAATGACTGTGTACCGATGATGATGCCCCTGTTGTAATCCTGGACAGCCCCTGCAAAAATTTCCGAAGCTGATGCACTCATCCGGTTAATCATTACAACCAGCGGCCCTTCATAATCGATCTCCTTGTCCGGATCTTTCAAGGTGGCTGTATATCCATTTTCCTTGCGTACCTGCACAATCGGTCCTTCTTTAATAAATAGCCCGGTCAGGGCTTTGGCTTCCTCCAATGCACCGCCCCCGTTATCTCTCAGGTCAACAATCACACCATCGACCTTTTCCTGGACAAGCTCTTTCAGCAATCGTTTTACATCCCGCGTCGTGCTTTTATAATCCTCTCTGCCTTCCATATAAGCAGTAAAATCAATATAAAATGTCGGAATATCCACAATACCGATCTTATATGAAATACCGCGGGACTGCATTGTCACTATTTTTTTCTGAGCGGCCTGCTCTTCGAGCTTGACCGTATCTCTTGTGATTTTAATCAGTTTTGTGTTGTTATCATCCACGGAATCAACCGGTATCACCTCCAGTCTGACCACGGTCTTTTTGGGTCCCCGGATCAGCTCCACAACCTCATCCAGCCGCCATCCCACCACATTTACGATCTCTTTATCATCATCCTGCCCCACACCAACAATCCGGTCACCCGGCTTTAGCAGCCCTGATTTCTCGGCTGGTCCGGCGGGAATTAACCGTACAATTTTTGTATACTCATTGGAACCCTGAAGAAGAGCTCCGATGCCTTCCAGAGAAAGCTTCATTGAAATATCAAAATTCTCTGAGAGTTGCGGTGAAAAATATTGTGTGTGAGGATCAAAAATCTGTGTCAGGGAATTCATGTACGTCCAGAATACATCTTCACTGTTCCTCTGTTTGACCCTGTTAAGCTGACTGGTATAGCGCTTTTGAAGCAATTCTTTTATTTTACCCGGTTCTTTTTCGGAAAGCCTCAGGTTGATCACCTCATTTTTAATTCGTTTACGCCAAAGGTCATCCAGTTCTGCTGTATTCAGGGGCCATGGCGAATCCTTGCGATCGATTTCCAACTGCTCATTCGTCTGATAAGTAAAATGATCCATCTCTTTTTCAAGCAGACTGATAATGAATTGCAGTCTTTCAATGACTCTGCCCTGATAGCGATTGAAAATCATGAATATTGGTTTCAGATCGCCCTGTTTCAAGGCATCATCCAGACAGTATTTCAAAACCTGAAAATCGTCGATATCGGATTTTAAAAAATAAAGCCGATTCCAGTCCAGATCTTCGATATAACGGGTAAACACCTTATCCGAAAGAACATCATCAATCTTCTGTCTTTTATAGTGATAATCTTTTAGAAAATTCAAAACCTCATCGCTGATCTTCTCCTGATCCTTTTCCGGAAAAAAATAAACCGTATCCTTATCCGATTGAATGGAAGGGCAGGTCGACAGGCTTGAAACTCTTTCCAGTGCACAACCATTCAAAGAAATACCATTGATCATCCATGCACTGATGATCAGAACAACAAGGGTAAAAATAATTCGTTTTGGTTGTAAAAATTTCATACATTGTTCCTTTTACTCACAGGGAAATAACCTTCTGAATTAAATCTCGGTGTCAATAATATATGCATCCAAATCATCCTCCGGAACATAGGTTGCTGAAATGACCTTATCCCGGACGGAAATACCGGCTTTATGAACGGAATTCACATCTCCGGATACCATTGGATGCCAAGCCTCCAGGCCTTTTCCTTCCAAAATCCTTCGGTAGGCACAGGTTTTCGGCAGCCAGCTTACTTCCCGGATCACCTTTGGATTGATCACCAGACAGTCCGGAACATTATGAATTCTATCCTGATAGTCAAGGCATCTGCATGTCCATGTATCCAGATACCGGCACGCCACGCTTGTATAAAAAATCATGCTGCTATTCTCGTCTTCCAGTTTTTCAAGGCAGCATCGCCCACAGCCATCGCACAGCTTTTCCCACTCTTCTGTTGTCATCTGTTCAAGAGATTTTCTTTCCCAGAACGGTTTTTTGGTTTTGCTCATCTTGAAATCATCAATCTTTTTGGCCTGCCGGTCAACAGGATTAAGCATGAAGCGTTATAAAATAAAATTCTTCTATCATTTATTTTGAAAATATATCATTTTGTCTGTATGGTTACAAGGAATGTAATCGCAATTATCCATTTCTTTTTACACGGACGGAGGTTTTTTGCATGAACGGCAATGTGGCAATCGAAGCAATCGCATATGATCTTCCCTTTCATCGAATCTCTTCAGAATTCATTGAAGCACAACTCTCCGACTCCATGGCTCGTCTGAGAATCCCCCCTGGGCAGCTTATTGGCTTGACCGGAATCCGTGAACGAAGATTCTATCCCCCTGGGGTTATGCCAAGCGATGTTGCAACCAGGGTTGCACGGAAAGTGATGGAGATGACGTCCATTGATCCGGTTAAAATCGGATGTCTGATCAGCACTTCCGTCTGTAAAGATTATGTTGAACCTTCTGTTGCTGCACTGGTGCATGGCAATCTGGGTCTTCCATCCACATGCCTGAATTTTGACATCAGTAACGCCTGCCTGGGCTTCATCACCGGTATGAATAATGTGATTATGATGATTGAAACCGGTATGATTCAATATGGAATCGTAGTGGCGGGAGAAGGTTCCCGTGAACCCGTAGAAGCAACCATACAACGGCTTCAATCACCGGAAACGACTGTGCGGGACTTTTTCAACAACTTCGCGACATTGACGCTGGGTTCCGGTGCGGCTGCCATTTTGCTCTGTCATAAAGAGATTTCACATACAAACCACATTATCAACGGATCGGTGAGTCTATCTGCAACAGAACATTGCAGACTGTGTTTGGGACAAAAAGACCAGATGATTGCGGATGCCGCAAATGTCATGATTCATGGTGTTGAACTGGCCTATCAAACCTGGAACCTGGCGGAAAAAACAATTGAAAACTGGAGTGACCAGACCATCCATCACTATATTCCTCATCAGGTCAGCCTCCGGAATATGGAAGCGTTAACCAAAAAACTGAAAATTACACCGGAAAAAGCCCATCTCAATTTTCAAAAACTGGGAAACATCGGGCCGGCAGCCATTCCCATCACTCTGGGTATGGCGGAAGAAGAAAAGCAGTTGATGCCGGGAGATCATATTGCGCTTATGGGGATTGGAAGCGGACTGAACTGCACGATGATGAGTGTTACCTGGTGAGATATTGAAATCAAGCAACATTGAACTTTCGTTTTTTACGATCTTGAAAGTTTTTTTTCTTTGGTGCAAGGGTTGCCTCGCTGCATCTTGTATCCACAGCCGGATACCCGAGAAGTCCGTTAACCTCTCGAATCATCCCTTCACTGACCGTAAGTTTCAATTCCTCCGGCAGTTGTAAAACAGTTTCCGTGGAACCGGGAACCAGAAGGTGCAGATATCCCAAACATGTTCCCGGATACGCCTTCAGAATCGTATGCAATTTTTCAAGCACTGTTTTATCTGCATTTTC
>CAMBQS010000227.1 GCA_945870015.1 Desulfocicer vacuolatum DSM 3385 | reverse complement strand
TAGTAAATCTCAAAAGCGCGTTCGCCATGAATGGCGTTGTCCAGACCCTGCATCTCTTCTTCACGAGTTACACGCAAACCGCCTGTCACCAGCGCAGTTACCTTGATCACGATGAACGTTCCTACTGCGGTATAAAGTGCGGTTGCAGCGATGGAAACAAGTTGTATCCATAATTGTTTGGGATTGCCGAAAAAAAGGCCGCTGGCACTTTCCATGATTTTTGGATCAGCAAACAGGCCGGTGGCAATGGCACCCCAGAGACCGCACATGCCATGGACTCCGAAGGCATCCAGAGAATCGTCATATCCCAGTTTATGTTTGAGGATGGAAACGCTGAAAAATCCGAAAATACCTGCTACAAGCCCGATAATCAGCGAACCCATTAGGTTGACATAGCCGGCTGCCGGAGTGATGGCCACGAGCCCGGCCACGATTCCGGAAGCAATACCCAGAACAGTCGGTCTTTTGTTATGAACCCATTCAGCCGCCATCCAGGCAATACCGGCTATGGCTGCCGAGGTATTGGTGACCAGAAAGGCTGAGGCAGCAACACCGTCCGCTGCCAGACGGCTGCCGGCGTTGAATCCGAACCACCCGAACCAGAGCAAAGCCGCGCCAAGGGCTGTCAGGGAAATGCTGGACGGGAACATGGCCTCTTTTCCGTAGCCGATCCGTTTCCCAAGTACCAGGGCAAGAACCAGACCTGCGACTCCGGCATTGATATGAACCACGTTGCCGCCTGCAAAATCAAGGGCGCCCATTGTCATCATCCATCCGCCTCCCCATACCCAATGGGCGATCGGACAGTAGATCAGCGTAATCCAGAGTACTGCAAAGACAAGCCAGGAGGAAAATTTCATCCGGTCAACGATTGACCCCAGCACCAGTGCCACGGTGATTCCGGCAAAGGTCATCTGGAAAAGCGCAAAAACAATGGTTGGAATGGTACCGGTAATATCGTTGACGCCGATTCCGGCCATGAACAGATAGTCGAGGCCGCCGATGATCCCGCCTTTATCCGGACCAAAGGCTAAGGTATATCCCCACATGACCCAGACAATGCTGCCGATACAATAGGAAGCAATGGTCATGGCAAAAGTGTTCAACAGATTCTTATAACGGGACATGCCGCCATAGAAAAGGGCCAGTCCGGCCGGTGTCATCATCATGACCAAAGCTGTGGCGACAATCACCCAGGCCGTGTCGCCTGAATTCAAGGCGGATACGATTTTGGCTGCTTCCGGTGGAGCCGACGCTTCTTCCGCCCAAGCGGAACCGGATATGGCTGTCAGCAGAACGAACACAACGATCAATTTCTTCATTTTACGATCCTCCTACCTATTATGATAAAATAATTATATGGCGTCATTTCCGGATTCTCCGGTTCGGATACGAACAGCCTGTTCCACCGGCAGCACAAAAATTTTCCCATCGCCAATACTTCCCGTACTTGCTTTCTCCATGATGATTTTAACGACCGTTGCAACGATCGTCTCTTCCACCACGATTTCCAGTTTCATCTTGGGAATAAAATCCACCTGGTACTCGGCGCCCCGGTAAATTTCCTTGTGTCCCCGCTGACGTCCGAATCCTTTGACTTCAGTGACGGTCATGCCTGCGATGCCAACTTCATTCAATGCGGCCTTTACTTCATCCAGTTTGAAAGGTTTGATGATTGCTTCAATTTTTTTCATTTGTTATCTCCTTCTGTTTATCAATGACCTATCGGTTTATTTGTAGTCCAGAATATAGCAAGGTGTATGCCATGCTTGAAAACAGCGCGGATTGATATTTAACTAATTGAAAATCAATTATAATATTGATTTATTAAATTTTTAAACAAAAAATCATATTATACATTTATGTAATTTAATAATCGAAATTTTACAAAATAGTAGTTACTGTCAGAAAAACTGTGATGCTGTGGAAATTGATTTTCACTCAATGTGGAAGATCTATTCAAGGACGCCTGATTTTTTGACTATTTTAAACATCCCCTGATTTAGCTCATTGTAAGATGATCCATCCTGTGATAATAACTAAACATTTTTATAATCTGTTTATCTATTAGAACTATCGGAAGATGGGGCTGGAGGGTATTGTTGCTATTATGCTGCAAGGATATCATAGGGGGTATTTGAAATGTTTGATCTGACATCGGAACTCTTGAAACAGATCACCTTGGGAGAAGATTCCGTTCTTGAATTGAAAACAGTTGAATTCAGTGGGAATAAGGTTTCAGGACCGCACCGGAACAGCATGGCGGATGAGATGGCCGCCATGGCAAATGCCCATACCGGCGTCATTCTTCTTGGCGTGGATGATCAATCCAGAACGGTCACAGGTATCCCGGTTGAAAAACTGGATGTCACGGAAACCTGGCTGCGGAACATATGCAATGATCTGATTGATCCGCCGCTTGATTGCATTATCCGTAAAGTGCCGATCACATTGGATGATGGCGTCGAAAGAACAATCATACGCATTGATATTCCCAGAAGTCTTTTTGTTCACCAGAGTCCCGGCGGTTATTTCCGACGCATCGGCAGTTCCCGACGTCAGATGAAGCCCGATATTCTGGCGCGACTATTTCAACAGCGCAGTCAGACCAGGATGATCCGTTTTGACGAGCAGCCTGTGCCAGGAGCCACGATCAACAATCTCAACCCAAAGTTGTGGAGTCGTTTCAGAACGACCATTTCACCAAAAGATGATTTGGAATTTCTGGAAAAAATGAAACTGATTGTCAAAGATGAGGATGGTGTAACAAGGCCGACGGTCAGCGGTATTCTGATGGCCTGTGACGCACCGGAGTCCTTTATGAGCAGTGCCTATATACAGGCCGTCTGTTATCGCGGAACCGAGCGGAATGGCGCTTACCAGCTTGATGCGAAAGACATTACCGGCCCGCTGGATATTCAGATCCGGGATGC
Source organism: Desulfocicer vacuolatum DSM 3385 (assembly GCA_945870015.1). GTDB lineage: Bacteria > Desulfobacterota > Desulfobacteria > Desulfobacterales > SURF-7 > QZKS01. The sequence goes on along the minus strand of CAMBQS010000227.1, from coordinate 3,048 downwards.
CTGCAAGTTTGTTGATCGGAATATGCGTGTCTATGCCATCAAGGCCCCGAACCGGATCGAGACACCGCAGTTTTCATTGAATGCCGTATTTGAAGCCGTTGTAAATGCGGTAGCACATCGGGATTATGCTGTCTATGGCTCAAAAATCCGCTTGCACCAGTTCGCGGACAGACTTGAAATCTTTTCCCCGGGTTCAATCCCCAATACAATGACGGTCGACAGTTTGTCGGAACGGCAATCCGCCAGAAATGAACTCATCACTTCCTTGTTGGCCCGTTGTTCCATGAATATCGATGTCATCGGCAGTCAGCGAAATTATATCATGGACAAACGGGGAGAAGGAGTGCCGATTATCCTGACCGAGAGCACAGCACTCTCCGGAAAAATGCCGGTATACCGCCTGTTCGATGATGCGGAATTAATGCTGACGATTTTTGCTGCTGCACCACCTGGTGAAGAATAATTATGGGTGACCAGGTTTCCTTTATAACTGCGCAATAATTTTTCTAATTGTCAGAATTCCACAACCGGCACCAGCGGAATCTCCGGGTAGATCTGCCCATGACAGGGCGGCATGGAGTTGTATACCCAGTCGATATCGACGCTGCCGACTTCCGTAAAGCGGGATGTCGAAAATCCGTTGAAGGTTCCCCGGATCAGGACATCCTCCATTTTCATGGTGAGTCCGAAAACAGCCACAGGGACTCCTTTTGGGATGGTTTTCAATTCCTTCCGGTAGGCAAGGGAGGAAAACGCAAGCCTTCTGCTGTCGGCTGCCTGACATTGCAGAACCGGTATGATGACCGGGAACCCGTCATCGGCAATCCATGCGATGAATTTCAAAGCATCCAGGCGGTTGAATATCCCTTCCGCAAAGGGTTTGAGAATCCGGTCCTGAATGGAGGTTTTTACGCCGCTCTTGGCCCATTTGGTCATAAGGGAAGATAATACAATGCTTCCCAGCGGCAGTCCTTCCTGTCCGTATGTTTCCACAAGGTCAAAGAAATGAACGGTGTGGATGCCGAAATAGGCATTATACCGGAACATGGGCAGATTATTGTAGGCCTCAAATTCCGGGCCTTCTTTTTTGAAATGCGTCCATCTTGCCTTTCCGCGCCAGACCTTGCGATCCAGGGTCATGATCAGAAAACCGATATGGTTGTTTTTCTGGATGAATTCCTTGCTTTTCCCCTTGCAGAACTCTCCAATGGTTACAACGGTAGGGTTTGCGGCCTGAATGGATGTGATCAAAGAGACATGGGGAAGTCCTTCCGGGGTGATAGAGGCGACAATACCGATTTTTTCTTCGGGTTTAAATGCCTTGATTTCATCTTCCGTGAACTGTTTTTTGGTGTCGGATATCATGAGTCTCTCCTTATTCATTAGCGGCGGATTTATTTTCCTGAACTTTTTTTTCTTCCAGACGGGTTGAACCGGCCCATGCAACAATCTCCGGATTTACGCCTGATTCTTTCGCGATCCGGGCAAACTGCTCCATGGATTCTTTAGTCAGCAGCAATTCATCCTGCAATATCCATTTTTCACCCAGCCGGAGGTATTTATCCCTGCATAGATTGTTAAAGGCACAAAGTTCCCATCGATCCACAATGTCGGGAAGATTTTTGGCAATAAAGTTTCCGATTTTTGAAACATTCTCCTCACGGGCCGTCATGCCCGGAATCATGGGAGTCCTGATCCAGAGTGCAGACGGATAAATGTGGCTTCTGATGTATTCTGCTGCATACAGAAGGTTTTCAAGAATCCTGTCATTGTATTCTCCGGTGAACTGTTTATGTTTTTCGGTATCCATTTCCTTCAGATCAAACAGTACAATGGAGGAGTAGGGAAGGAGTTGTTCCAGCATCCTGGTTGAATATAAGCCGCAGGTGTCTATGGCCGTATGGATTCCCCTTTCCCGGAGGGATTTCAGAAACATCCCGACAAAGGAAGCCTGCATTCCGGGCTCTCCTCCGGATACGGTGATGCCGCCTTTGGATTTTTCAAAATAGGCCTTGTCCTTTACGACCTCGTTGGTCAGGTTTTCAAGACTCCACTCTTTTCCGAGAAGTTCCATGGCGGTTGAGGGACACTCTTTTGCACAGAGTCCACATCCATCGCAGGTAGTCCGGTTGATTTCCATCCCTGCTTCCGTGAGGGAAAGCGAGCTGTACGGGCACACGGAAATACAGGTTTTACATCCCAGACACCTTGAACCGATCCAGTGAACCTGGGGCTGCATGGAGATGCTTTCCGGGTTGTGGCACCATTTGCACTTGAGGCTGCACCCTTTGAAAAATACGGTTGTGCGGATGCCCGGACCGTCTTCCGTAGACATCCGCTGGATTTCAAGGACTCTTGCCGTTGGTTCAGAACCCATTGTGGCTGACCCTCTGGATGACTTCATTCTGAAGCTCCCGGCCTACGGTTGTGAAGTAGGCATTGTAGCCGGTGATCCGTACAAGCAGATGCCGGTAATCCTGGGGATTTTTCTGGGCATCGATCAGAACCTTCGGGTCCAGGATGTTCACCTGGAGCGCCGTGCCTCCGTTTTCCGTATATCCCCGTAAAAAAGCTTTGAATTTGTCCCGATGCTCCGGATCCCGGATAATCGATGGGTTGAATGTAATGGTGTGGCTGGCACCATTGGGCAGATGATTTACATACTCCTCCCATAATCCGGCTGTTTTGGATTTGCCGCCCAGGGCTTTTCCTACTGAATTGGCGTTGGCGGTCGGCCCATGGATATCCGCACCATTGGAAGGGCATATCGCGTTGGAAAGAAACTGCCCTTTCCGGCGGCCATCCGCGCTCGCCGCCATGACGTATCCATCTCCTGCCCAGTAGTTCCAACTCAGCATCCCGGGTCTGAATTTCCGTCCGGTTGAGCGCGTGGTATGCTTCCAGGTCTCCTCGCACCAGAGTTCCATCACCTGTGTTGCCAATCGGTCTGCATCATCATCATCCCTGCCGTACTTGGGAGCTTTGTTTTTGGCTATGGCCTGGAGGATTTCATGCCCCTGCCAGTTGTCTTTCAATGCCTGGATCAAT
>CAMBQS010000226.1 GCA_945870015.1 Desulfocicer vacuolatum DSM 3385 | reverse complement strand
CCATTAATCCCGATCCTGTATTTACAGATAAACTTGGGAAGCTGGGGCCGATTGTCAAAAGAATACTCAAAAAAAGCAGTGAAGGTGGTTTTCCTGTGAAGATTCAGGGCACTTTTGAAAAACCAAGGTTTTTTTGATATTAAACAGTTTGTTTATAACCGCTTCATCCTTTTTTTGATTAGAGAGTGAATCATAGATACGAATGAATAAAATTTTCATCATATTGAATCTGCTTCTGCTTACTATCGGTATTTACTTGGGTGTCAAGGGATTTTACCGGATTGTAATAACCAATATGGAAGTCCAGACACCGGAATCTCATATGGAAAAGATTCCGGTAGTGAAAGACAGCATTTCTAAACCGCTTGTATATTACAGAAAGATCACGGATCGGAATCTGTTTAACACCGGTGCGGAAATATCGGTCAAGAAAAAAGGAGTTGACCTGGATCTGGAAGGATTGCAGGAGACCGAGCTGAATCTGAAACTGTGGGGAACCGTAACCGGAAAAACGACTTACGCGGTGATTGAGGAAACCAAGGAAAGAAAGCAGAATCTGTATCATGTGGGAGACTCCATTCAAAATGCAGTTGTGAAGATGATATTAAGGGAAAAAGTCGTTCTGGATGTCAATGGCAAGGATGAAGTCCTGAATATAGAAGAAACCGCATTCCCCCAAAAGGGGGGAGGAGCAAAGCGCAGCACAGAGATTTCAGGGGAGTATTCCAAGCCTGAAAATGCTCAAAAAATTACTTTACAAAGATCCCAGGTTGAAAGTGCCATGGCCAATGTCACGGAGTTGATGGGTCAGGCCAAAATAAGACCGCATTTTGAAGATGGCAGGCCGGACGGTTTGACGTTGAGCAGTGTAAAACCAAGATCCATATTCAGAAATATGGGATTGAGGAATGGGGATATCATTACAGGTGTGGATGGCAGCCCGATACAAACGGTTGATGATGCATTAAAATTTTATGATAGCTTAACGACTGCATCGGACATTACGCTTCAATTGAAGCGGCGTGGCAAAGAAAAAGTGATCGAATATACAATTAAATAATTGATCAGGATCCAATATGAAACTTTTTTATATAAAAAAAATTATCATCAGTATTTGTGTCATGATTTTTATGGCATCCGGAGCAACTCTGGCTGCTGAAAGTGATGAAAAGAGTACTGTTCAGAAATTTGATAGCAAAACCACAGTGGATAGTAAAACCACAAAAGAAGGAAATAACGGAAAGGAACGATTTGTTTCCATTGATTTTAATGATGTGGATATCAATGTGTTTATCAAATTTATGAGTGAATTATCCGGTAAGAATTTTGTCGTGGATGACCGGGTAAAGGGAAAGGTTACGATTATTTCTCCTGCCAAGATTTCTGAAAAAGAAGCGTATAAAGTGTTTGAGTCTGTGTTGGAAGTGAATGGCTATTCCACAGTGGAAGCCGGAGAAATCACCAAAATCGTTTCCTCTCCGGATGCTCGCACCAAAAATGTTGAGACCTACTTGACGGATGAGGGCATGGAGCCGAACGATAAACTTGTGACACAGTTAATACCGTTGAAATACGCAGATGCCAATGAGGTGAAGCAGTTATTTTCCACTCTGGTATCCAAAAACAGTGTTATCCTGTCCTATACCCAGACCAATATGCTGATTGTCACGGATATTTATTCCAATATCCAGCGTCTTCTCAGGATTCTATCCGCAATTGATGTCACCGGTATTGGAAGGGAGATTACCATCATACCGCTTCAGTCAGCAGATGCGGAAAAGCTGGTGAAAATTCTGGAAACTGTTTTTAAAAAAGACAATCCAGTTGCCAAGAAAAAGAGTGAAAACGGCAGGGATATCTCTTTTGTAGCGGATGAGAGAACCAATACAATCGTGCTTCTTGCAAGTGAAGCAGACACACTGAGAGTGAAAAAGCTGATCCAGATGCTGGACAAGGATGTACCTAAGGGCAAGGAGAAAATTCATGTTTATTATCTTGAGTATGCAAATGCCGAAGAACTTGCCAAGGTGCTTCAGATGCTGCCGAGCAAACAACAGGAGACAGGTGAAAAAGGGAAAAAATCAGCAGCACCTGTTGTTTCAGGCTCAACCAAGATTACAGCAGACAAGGCCACAAACAGCTTGATCCTGATGACAGACAAGGATGATTACCTTACCCTGGAAGAGATAATCAAAAAACTGGATATACCGCGATCCATGGTTTATATCGAATGTCTGATCATGGAAGTCAATGTGGAAAAAGGTTTTGAACTTGGAACCGAGTGGATCGCAGGAGATGATTTCAAGGTCGGAAGCAAGGATTGGGCTGTGGGAGGTGGTTTTGGCGGTAAAGGACAATATTCCGGTATCGGGAATGTGTTGAAGAGTGCCGCTGCCGGAACAGCCGCATTCCCTGCTGGTTATTCCATGGGAGTTTTCGGGGAAACCATAAAAGTGGGTGATCTCACATTTGCCAGTCTCGGGGCTCTGATCAATGCTATGAAGAGTGATCAGGATGTTCATATCCTGTCCACTCCACAGATCATCACCACGGATAATGAAGAGGCGGTGATCACTGTGGGCAGCAACCTGCCCTTTCTGACCAAAGCCGGTACGACATCGTCCTCTGAGACCTATAATAATTATGAATACAAGGATGTCGGTTTTACCCTGAAAGTTACACCGCAGATCAGTAAAGACGGTCTGGTAAGGCTTAAAATTTTTCAGGAAATTATGAAATTGGATCAGGCAGCCATTTCTCAGCTCAATACCGGCGACGCAACGCCGGCAACGCTGAAACGTACCATCGAGACAACGGTTATCATTCATGACAAGCATACGGTTGCAATCGGCGGTTTGATTGATGACAGTATCACCAAAGAAGAATCCGCCGTCCCCTGTCTGGGAAGTGTCCCATTGCTGGGTTATCTGTTTAAATCCATCAGTGAGTCCAACCAGAAGACCAATCTCTATTTTTTTCTGACCCCCCATGTGATTCGCGGGCCGGAGGATTCCGAAGAGATGAAAAATAATAAAAAGCTGGAGATCGAAAAACTGATGAAAGAGGGAAGAATCAAGATGTACGGCGGCAACCCGGATCATCTGTATTCGGAAGATGACGATACCAAGAAGAAATGATTTTTTTCATAGGAACCATTATTGAGGGTATCAACACTATAGATTCAGCAACTTTCCATTTCGTGAATAGATGATAAAATCTTTTTTAAAAATATTGCAGGAAGAGTTCAATATCCCGGAAGAAGAGTATCAAAAAGCCCTGGATTTGAAAACACAGGGAGGAGGAGAGGATATTGGGGAGATCCTCCTGGCCAACAATGCGATCACGGAAAAACAACTTCTGAAAGCCAGAAGCATTCGTTATAATATTCCATTCCTTCCTGAAATTTCCATTGGAAATATCCGGGCGGATTTACCCCGGAATATTTCGATTCAGTTTTTAAAGAAATACTTTATGATTCCGTTGGATTTTTCAAAGCATGAATCGATTCTGGATGTATCCGATTGCGTGATTGCTGTTCATGATCCATCCTATGTCCAGCAGATGGATGACCTGGCCCGTATTATGGGAAAGGATGAATACCAGCCGGTCATTTCCACCAAAGAAGCCATTCTGGCGGCAATAAATCTCTCCTACGATCATAGCCAGGGGTCGGCTGCACAGCTTGTCCAGGATATGGAAGAGAATACCAGTTCCATTATCGATTCGATTGAAGAAACCGCTGACCTTCTGGATGACACCAGTGATGCGCCCATTATCAAGCTGGTGAATCATATTATTTCACAATCCATAAAAGCAGGGGCCAGTGATATTCATATCGAACCATACCAGGACAGTTTCAAGGTTCGGTACCGGGTGGATGGGATACTGTATGATATGCTGATGCCGCCCAAGTGGATCCAGGCAGCCCTGATTTCCAGGGTCAAGGTCATGGCCAGGATGAACATTGCAGAAAAAAGACTTCCCCAGGATGGGCGGATCGAGGTTCGGAAGGGGGATCAGATTATTGATATCCGGGTGTCAACCATACCCATTACTTTTGGTGAAAGGGTTGTTCTGAGGCTTCTCAATAAATCCAGTTCTCTTTTATCACTTATCGATATTGGGTTTGAACAAGAGAGTCTGGATCAGATCCAGGAGCTGATTTCATCTCCCAATGGGATTATTCTGGTTACCGGCCCGACCGGAAGCGGTAAAACAACCACTTTGTATGCGATCTTATCCACGATCAATAAACCGGATATCAATATCATCACAATTGAAGATCCGGTTGAGTACCAGATTGAAGGGATCGGCCAGATACAGGTAAATCCGAAAATTGATCTGACTTTTGCAAGGGGACTACGTTCCATCATGCGTCAGGACCCGGATGTCATGCTGGTAGGAGAAATCCGGGATAAGGAAACAGCGGATATCGCTGTTCAGTCTGCGCTGACAGGGCATCTTGTTTTTTCAACACTCCATACCAACGATGCAGCAAGTGCAATAACCCGTCTGGTGGATATCGGTATTGAACCGTTTTTGATTTCTTCTTCTGTTATTGCGGTTATGGCACAGCGACTTATTCGTGTGCTTTGTCCCAAATGCAGAGAAGCCTATGTTCCGGATGAAGCAGCCAAGAAAAGCATCGGGATTACAAATGAACTTGCGGAAAACGATGTGATTTACCGGGCAAAAGGATGTGAGAACTGTTTTAATACCGGATATAAAGGCAGAATAAGTATTGCCGAGATTCTGGTCATGAACAGCCGGATCAAGAGAATGGTTCTGGAAACATTTGATTCAAATATTATTATGAATGAAGCGATGAGTCAGGGAATGACAACTCTTCGAAAGGATGGGCTCAGGAAGATTGTAAAAGGTCTGACCAGCATTTCCGAGGTCTTGCGTGTCACACAGCGATAGGATTTCTGAACAGTGAACTCATTCTCAGGAAAAAACAAGTGTATGCTTTTCTATCTTCTTTTCCTCTTCTCCTGCATGTTTTGTTTTCCTTGCAGTGCCAATTCAACCGAAAAATTAAAAGATGAAAAACCGGCAGAAGAGCAGTTGGATGGGAGTCCATTTGTGCTGCCCATTCGGTTTTTCCGGCAGTATCTTTCCGGGGCAGACGGCGACCGATGTTCCATGTATCCATCCTGTTCGCGATATGGTCTGGATGCTGTTGAAAAACACGGAGGGGTCATAGGCTGGATTATGATCTGTGACCGTCTGATGAGGTGCGGACGGGATGAGGTCAGTCATTCTCCTTCCATTCAGATTCAACAACGGGTTTTTTCCTATGATCCGGTTGAAAACAACGACTTCTGGTGGCAATAGGGAGTATGCAAACCATTTTCCTGAAATATCCGGGGCTGCTTTTTTTTCGGGTACTGCCCTATGGGCTGCTTTTTTTATATATGCTTCTTCCATCTTCAGCCCAGGCAGGCAAAGAGATTCTGATGAATCCAGACGAGCAGTTCTTATATGCAGAAGATTGTTATAAAAAAGAAGATTATATTAATGCAGCGTCGGAGTTTAAAAGATTTATCTTTTTTTTCCCAAAAGATGAACGGAAAGAGCCGGCAACTTACAAAGCAGGTTTTTCCCTCTACCGGTCCGGCAAATACCAGGAGGCGATTCAGTTTTTTCATCAATTTCAGGAAGAATATGGAGACACTCTATTTTCCAGGAACGCTTCTTTTCTGATCGCACGTTCCTATCTTGCCATGGATCGGAAAGGAGATGCTATCATCTCTTTGAATAATTTAACCATGCTCACCAAAGATATCCGGACAAAAGATCATGCATATTATGAGCTCGGCTGGATCTGGCTATCGCAGCCATCCTACCGGCTGTCCGTAGAAGAAAATGAGAAGCATGCAACCAGTTACTTAAAAAAGGTAAGTGCTGAAGGTTATGATGAATTGAAAATCGCAGAACTGGAGAATGAACTTCAAAAATATGAAGCATTGTCTCAAAAACAACCGGTTATTGCCGGCACTCTTTCAATTGTTCCAGG
>CAMBQS010000225.1 GCA_945870015.1 Desulfocicer vacuolatum DSM 3385 | reverse complement strand
GATGGGAAGTGGGAAAAAAAAGCACTGACCGGTGTTGAAATCACGGGAAAAACTCTGGGTATTGTCGGACTGGGACAAATCGGCAGGGTTGTTGCGGATAGAGCCAGAGGTCTCAAGATGATCGTGATCGCAGCAGATCCTTTTGTCAGTAAATCCTCTGCCAGGGAAATGGGAGTAGACCTGGTTTCCCTGGATGAGCTTTTCAGCCTCTCGGATTTCATCACACTGCATGTCCCGCGACTAAAAGAAACCGCCGGTATGATAAACGATAAAGCCCTTCAAAAAATGAAACCCGGTGTACGGATTATCAACTGTTCCAGGGGAGATGTTGTTGATCTTGGTGCACTTCATGAGGCGATTCAGAACGGCCATGTAGCCGGAGCGGCTCTGGATGTATTTCCAAAGGAACCGCCGGACCCAGCCCTCCCGATCCTGAAAAATCCGAAAGTCATTTTCACACCGCATCTTGGCGCCAGCACAGATGAAGCACAAGATAAAGTCGCAGTCATGATTGCCGATCAGATTGCCGATTATCTGGAGAAAGAAATTATCATAAATGCGGTTAACTTTCCTTCCATATCAAAAGATATTCTGCTTCATATCGCCCCACACCTGTCTCTGAGTGAAAAAATGGGATCACTCATGGGGCAGCTTGTCCGAAAATCTCACGATATTACCATTACCTATAGTGGAGAATTTTCCAAGCTGAACACAAGGCTGCTCACCCATGCAGTTCTGAAAGGACTGCTTTCCTCTTTTACCGACAAACCGGTTAACCAGATCAACTCCCTTTCACTAGCCAAAGAAAAAGGAATCGCGGTAAAAGAAACCATGAGCCAGGCAAAGGATGATTTCACCGGTCTGATCAAAATAAAACTGGAAGGCTGTGAGAGCAGCCCCAATGAAATATGGGGAACGATATTTGGAGAAAACCACCCAAGGATTGTACGCCTCGGGAAAATATACATGGATGCGATTCCAGAAGGATATATGCTGATCATACGCAACCATGACCAACCGGGTGTGATTGGAAACATCGGCACCCTGCTGGGTCAACACAATATCAATATCGGGCGTTTTCAACTGGGAAGACGTGACGGACAGGCCCTTTGCATGGTCAATATCGATACGCCGATGAGTGATGACATTATCAACCAGATACATGCTCTACCCAATATCATCTCTGTCTGTCAGGTAAAGCTGAGCTGATGCGGTATTCAACAACATTGCCAGGCACCCTGAGCGGCATCCATATATATGTCTTTGAGCAAGGTTAAATGGTATTACAAGATGGAGTACAGATGAGAAAATCATCCGCTTTTTTTTTGCTATTGGGAATTTTTTCCATTCTGCTCCAGGGGATGTCAGATCCGGTATATCCATCTGACAAATCAATAAAAGATGTTATTATTATTGGAAACAAAAGACTCCCCTTTGACTCCATCGGCGCCGACGAGTTAAAAGATATATACCAGCGAAAAAAAACAATGTGGGGAAATGGCCAGAAAATCAGCTTTGCACTTCTTGACGGCGGAAAAACCCATGAACAGTTTATCCGGCATTATATCCAGAAAACACCAGCACAATACCACCGGTACTGGAAAAAACTGGTTTTTTCCGGTAGAGGTATTCCACCGGTATCATTTCGAGATGAAAATAGCCTGATGGCTCACGTTGCCCTTACAGCCGGAGCCATCGGCTATGTTTCACCGGAGACAAAGCTTTCCGGAGTAAAAAAAATAAAAATCGTTGAAGACAGTTCCATAACCTTGGAACAGAAGCCTTCCCCTATTCAGGATAAAGCTCAAGCATCCGCTTCCGATAAAGCAAACGAAAAAAAATCTCAAACATTCTTTAACAGCTTGTTTGATTAAATCAGCTTTTGTTGAACCTTCTTTCTCAACCATGCAAGCCAGGGCTCAAATCCTTCCCCGGTCTTGGCCGAAATGTCAAAAATCGGCATATCCGGATGAACATCCAGGATATATTTCCTGGCCAGTTCAATATCATAATCAAGATAGGGAAGAAGATCGATTTTATTCAAAATCGCTGAGTCACATTCTCGAAACATCAGTGGATATTTCGCAGGTTTATCTTCACCTTCCGTAACACTCAGCACAACCGTCCTGGCATCCTCTCCAATATCAAACTCGGCCGGACAAACCAGATTTCCGACATTCTCCACAATCAAAAGGTCAATATCATCCAGATTCAAATCCAGAGCCGCTTTTTCAATCACATGTGCTGCCAGGTGGCAATCACCTCCAAAGTCACCGGTGTTGATCTGTACGACCGGTACACCCGAGGTTGCCAGTCTGTCTGCATCGTTTGTTGTGCATATATCCCCAACGATCACTGCGCATTTCAAGTCCGGCATCAAATGCAAAAGGGTTTTCTGAAGTGTCGTTGTCTTGCCCGAACCCGGAGAACTCATTACATTCAATACAAATACTTTTTTTTCTGAAAACAATTTCCGGTTCTGTTCCGCCATTTTCGCATTCACATCCAGAACCTTACGAACAATTTTGATTTCCATATCCCAAACCTCTCCTGCTGTATCCTTTGATCATTGAACTTCAATAGAGGCGATATCCAATTCACGGCCGGACAGGATATCAATTTTGCCGGAACCACACTCAATACACTTGAAATCCGGGTCATGAATCATCCACTCCTTGGAACATTCACGACACCTGGCCCTTACAGGTATTTCTTCAATGACCAGTTCTGCGCCGGACAAACGGGTATCCTTTACCGCGATCTCAAAACAGAACCGGAGACTGACCGGCACGACCGCAGACAGCTTTCCGATCTTTACATTTACCTTTTTAATACGGGCATCCTTCATATCATCCGGTATTGAAGATTCTGCGATTTCAATAATCTGCATTGCAATACCCATCTCATGCATCGACTGGGTCCTTTCTTTATTTTTTCATCAATTCATTTCCGGCATTCGGTCTGAAAATATTAAAAATGCTCTGCACAAACCTCACCAAGCTCTCCAAGATTTTCACAAACATGGATGCCTGCCTCTTTCATTGCAGCAATCTTGCCCTGTGCCGTCCCGCTGTTTCCACTGATGATCGCTCCTGCATGTCCCATGCGCCTTCCCGGAGGAGCTGTAAGACCCGCGATAAAACCCACAACCGGCTTGCTGACATGATCTGCGATAAATTCTGCTGCTGCTTCTTCGGCATTCCCCCCGATCTCTCCAACCATCACAATGGCTTTGGTCGCAGGATCTGCTTCAAAAGCCCTGAGGCAATCAATAAAATTGGTTCCATTTACCGGATCTCCGCCAATCCCGATACAGGTTGTCTGCCCCAGTTTTTTCCGGGTAAGCTGATGAACCACCTCATAGGTAAGTGTCCCGGATCTTGATACCACTCCGACAGGCCCGCCCGGAAGATGAATATTGCCGGGCATAATGCCGATCTTGGCCTGACCCGGTGAGATAATGCCCGGACAGTTCGGCCCGATCAGACGGGTATTGGAATTTTTCAACAGATTCTTGACCTTCATCATATCCATTACCGGAATACCTTCTGTAATGGCGACGACCAGCTCGATTCCGGCATCAATAGCCTCCAGTATTGCATCTGCAGCAAATGGAGGTGGAACAAAAATCATGCTGCAATTCGCACGGGTCTGCTGAACCGCTTCCATGACTGAATTAAAAACCGGCACCGCATCCATTGTCTGCCCGCCTTTTCCAGGAGTAACACCGGCAACGACATTCGTACCATACTCAATACACTGTTTTGTATGAAATTTTCCTTCGTTTCCGGTGATTCCCTGAACCACAAGCCTGGTATTTTTATCTACAAATATGCTCATTTTTTTCCCTCACATCCCTCAAAAATCAATAGACATGAATAAACACACATTTATTGATGATATTATTCTTCCCGGATATTCTTTCTATTTTACGATGGTAGCAACCTTTTCTGCCGCATCTTTCAAATCCACTGCTGTAATCAGATTCAGCCCTGAATCTGCAAGAATCCTTCTGCCCTCCGCAACATTTGTTCCCTCCATACGGATAACAACAGGAACCGTGATACCAATTTTTTCTGCTGCCTGAACAACACCCTGTGCAAGAATATCGCACCGTAAGATTCCGCCAAAAATGTTAATCAGGATTCCCTTGACCTTGTCATCGCTTAAAATAATCCGGAATCCATTTTCAACCATTTCAGCATTCGCTCCGCCGCCAACATCCAGAAAATTTGCAGGCTCTGCGCCGGCCTGCTTAATGATATCCATGGTTGCCATTGCCAGTCCGGCCCCATTTACCATATTGCCGACATTGCCATCCATATTGATATAATTCAGGTTAAATTTTGATGCCTCCACTTCCAGCGGGTCTTCTTCGTCCAGATCCCGGTATGCAAGAATATCCTTATGCCGGAACAGTGCATTGCTGTCAAAATTCACCTTGGCATCCAGTGCAATGATTGTTTCCTCTTTTGTAATGACAAGCGGATTGATTTCCACCAGAGAACAGTCGTAATCAACAAAAAAGCGGTATAAACCCGTTATCATTTTATTGAACTCTTTCATCACGGCAGATGACAGATTCAATCCGAATGCAGTCCTTCTGCAATGAAACGGCTGAATGCCGGAAAGTGGATCCACATGCACCCGGATAATTTTTTCCGGTGTTTTTTCTGCAACCGCCTCAATGTCCATTCCACCGGCTTCGCTCGCCATAATCACAATTGTAGCGGTTTCCCGGTCCGGGACAATGCTCAGATATAACTCCTTATCAATGTTGAGCCCCTGCTCTACCAGAACCTTTTTCACTTTCTGACCGCCGGGGCCGGTCTGATGGGTAACTAGATTCATCCCGATAATCTCATTGGCAATGGTTTTCACTTCATCAAGAGATCTTGCCAGTTTTACGCCACCTCCTTTGCCTCGGCCACCGGCATGGATTTGTGCTTTCACAACTACCGGAAGTGAGCCCAGTTTCTTTGCTGCATCGAAAGCTTCCTCTTTAGAATGTGCCACCCCTCCCTCTGGTACGGGAATTTTGTATTTTCGAAACAACTCCTTTGCCTGATACTCATGGATCTTCATTGTTCTGTCTCCTTGTTTACGTTTATTCAACGATACTGAAATAAAAACAACATATAAAGAATATTGAATATATATGTGTCACCGCACATCGAATCATTAACAGAAAAACAATATAAACACGGCCTGATTCAATTTTCGATTGACACTAACAATCTGGATTCCACGATCAGAGTATAAAGCTTTATCCCTATCTTTTGACGGTTGAAACAACCGTCAAAAGCACTTGCCGGGAAAAAACCAGTTTCTCTGACCGCGCCCATGGTGCGGGGTACAGAGGATATCGTGGGTTTCCGAATACGGAATTTTTACGTACTGTCTATCCGGATTATTTCCATCCGGATAGACGTTGTTCATTTCACAACAATCTGTCTTGTTCCTGAAAAACAGCCTGTGCGGATTTAACCGATTATGCACAGAACATTGTTTTTGGCTACATTATCACCACTCTTGAAATTAATCGCCTGAATGACACCGGACACCGGCGCAATAAGCGCATTCTCCATTTTCATCGCTTCCAGAATCACGACGGTTTCACCTTGTTTCACTGAATCACCCACCTTTTTTTCATAGCGGACAATCATTCCAGGCATCGGTGCAGTAAGTGGCGTTCCACCTGTAACACCTTTGGCTGGTGCGGATGATACTGGTGCAGCGGCAACGGGTGCAGGCGATGAAGGCGCTGCCGGAGATTTGGGCGCCTGAACAGCCGGTGCGGCCTTTTCAGGCTTCGCAGAACCGATTATACACAGAACATTATTTTTGGCTACATTATCACCACTCTTGAAATTGATCGCCTGAATAACACCGGATACCGGTGCGGTAAGCGCATTTTCCATTTTCATCGCTTCCAGAATGACAACCGTTTCACCTTCCTTCACTGAATCGCCCACCTTTTTTTCATAACTGACAATCATTCCAGGCATCGGCGCAGTAAGTGGCGT
>CAMBQS010000224.1 GCA_945870015.1 Desulfocicer vacuolatum DSM 3385 | reverse complement strand
CCGAGTATCAGAAAAACAAAGAGAGGGCGTGTTCTTTTCCGGAAGCTACCGGAATATCGGGTGAAACAAAGGAAATCCGAACGAATCTTACAGTCTCTCTTCGTTCCAAGGCCGGACGCATTCTTGCCAAACAGGGAAAATCCGTATTTGGAATCAATGACCTGTATCGTCCCCTGACCTATATTCAGAACCGTATTGAGGCGATTCATGATGATCTTCTGATGGATCACACCACCGGATTGATCTGGCAGGGTTCAGGCTCCCCATACCCTGTTTCCTGGGATCAGGCCATGGAATATGTTCAGCAGATTAATGAAAAACAGACCGGCGGACAGGATCGCTGGCGAATGCCAACCGTAAATGAACTTCTGTCTTTGCTGAATCCGCCGCCGCCGGGGGAGGACTTCTGTTATCAATCTCCCTTTTCATCCATTCAGAAATGGATCTGGAGCGGGGATACCCGGTCCAGCAGGGCTTCCTGGCTGGTGAATCTTGAAATGGGTTTTGTGATGTCCGGTGATGTCATGGATTTTTTTTATGTCCGGGCGGTTTGCAGCCTATAACCGAGTTCCCTCCAGACAACGGGCAAACTTTTCCGGAATACCGGCATCCATGATCTTTTGGACTGCTGTTGGGATATCGTAGGGAATCGATCGGGTTTCAAGCTGATAAGCGGATGTATCCCAGATCAGATATTTTGCATTTGGATCACCATCCCTGGGCTGGCCTACACTTCCGGCATTGATGATATACTTCTGATCTCTTCTTAATTGAATGATCCTGTTCTGAAGCGGCTGGGAATCAATCCGGTCATTTTCCGGACAGACCAGACGGAGCTTATGAGTGTGGCCGACAAAGCAGATGGATTCTTCCATATCACGAAAGGTTTTAAGCATTTGAGCGTCACGGATCTGAAACAGATAGAGTCTGACGGAGTCAGGAGGGAATCCATGTACAAACAGGCAGTCCGCCAGGCTGAAATTGATCTGCAACCCATGGATATATTGTATTGAATCGGCTGAAAGGGTTTTTAGAACCTGATTCAGGGCTTCCTGGGCATCTTTTGTAAACCAGTTCCGAACCTTTGCATCCATAACGGCAAGTTCATGATTCCCAAGGATGGAGATGATGTCATGCTGCTGTACCTGCTGAATAACCTCCTCAGAGTCGGCACCATAACTGATATTGTCACCCAGGGAGATGATGAAATCCACCTGTTGCAGACGAATATCTTCCAGCACACGGGTAAAGGCTTCCAGGTTCCCATGGATATCTGAGATAACAGCCATTTTCATGTTGACACCATATTTCTCCAACTTTTTTGTTTATATCACAGATTCCATTCTTTTTCCATGACCCGTTGAGAAAGAATTATTCCGGAAACAGGGTAAGGTACAGTTGACTTGATCGGATTATCCATTTATACTTTTTCTCAAAAAACAGGGTTGTCTTTTTCATCCGTCATTCATCTCCGGCAGATGATATGACAGAAGCATCATATATCAGGAATCAGCTTTGCGGGGAATTATTGTATGGTTTATGTCTGTGGGAAACGGTCGTTTTTTTTCATGGTTTTGTTTTTCATCGTATGCATGCTTTTTCCAGGCCGATCTGTTGCATATGAAACACCGCAGTTCCCGATTCATGAAAAGGCGCTGGAAAGAGAAACAGAGCATTTTCGATTTATTTATCAGCAACCCCTCGAAGAAACTGTTCCGCTGATTGCCGCCTATTTTGAAGAGGCATACGCTGTTTTGACGCCGATTTTTAACTGGAGGCCCTCCGGTAAAACAACGGTTCTGCTCCAGGATGGATTTGATACGCATAATGGATGGTCAACAACCACACCCCATAATATCATGTCATTGTATATTGCCGGTCCCACACCCGGAACATCGATTTTTCAGGATGGAAATTATATCCGGCGGACAATCTACCATGAACTGACCCATCTGATCAGCATGGATATGCGTCTTGGATACAGCAAATATTTTTCAATGGTGTTTGGAAAAGTCGAACCAACGGATGTCGTATCCATGGGGTTGTTTCTGTTCACATCTTCACCTGTGCAGTTGGCGCCCAGATGGTTCCTCGAGGGCATGTCGATCTGGTCTGAAACAGAGTTCTGCCCGCCGGGAAGGGGAAGATCAACCTATGCGGATATGATTTTCCGGTGCGCGGTACGGGATGATCAACTGCTTCCCTATTCCAGATGGTATCTGGAGATACCCTACTGGCCGTATGGGGATGCGGCATATCTGTATGGGATGAAGTATTTCCAGTACCTGTATGAGCATGGCTCCGGGGAAAATGTGGTCGGCGAAGAGGTTCAGAACCTGGGAAAATCATTTCTGTTTAATCTGGATTCCCCGACCCATAAAACAACCGGTAAATATTCCTGGGAACTGGCCGAAGAGATGCTGGCCAATGAAGTCGAGGATCAGAATGCAAAGTTGGAACATCTCAACTCCTACACGCCAACTGAAAATAACCGGCTGACACCTGCGGAGATATCGGTCTACCACCCTGTATTTGCAGGTGACCGGATATTCTTTCTGGGCATGGAACCGGAAGACAGGGATACCCTTTATGCATTTGATGTCAAGACCGGGGAAACCGAAAAGATAACCAATACACGATCCACTTCCGAATACGGCAGCCTTTCCGTTTCGTCCGATGGCCGATATCTTTACTATACGGCTCTGGAACTTCAGAAGAACGAGAATTTCTGGTATGAAATCCGGAGGTATGATATTGCTGAAGGAAAAGATAAACAGATCACGGATCAGGGGCGATATGTTTCAATCGATCTCTCTTCCGACGGGAAAAAAATCGTAGCGGTGAGTCAGCGAAGCGGGAAAAGCCATCTTGTGCTTCTGGAACTGAATGAGGATGGGAATCCCGTCCAGGAAAGAGTTCTGGATACTACTCCTTTGTTTCATGTCCTTTCCACTCCGAAATTTGCTCCGGACGGGAACCGGATTGTTTATGCAGAGACCGGTACGGACGGATACTGGTTAAAGGTTTTCCATCTGGATAGCCATACTTTCCAAATCATCTATCAGAGCCGGCGGCAGATTTTGACACCGGACTGGCATCCATCAAAAGATCTTCTTTTGTTCAGCAGCGATCTGAACGGCGTATACAATCTTTATGCTGTTAAGGCAAAAACAGATGCAGTTCCTTACTCATTGACTCATGTTACCGGAGGGCTCATCTCTCCGGTTGTTTCCGAAGATGGCAGCCGGATTGCTGCTGTGGGATTTGATTCCAAGGGGCCATATCTGACAATGCTTCCTTATCCGGTGATTGGCTTTGACATCAATGCCCTGCCCCAAATCGGACCTTCATGGGAAGGCGGAAAGATAAAGGATTTTCTGGACAAAGATATCACGGAAATCCGGAAGGAATCGGAAAAAGCCGTTTCCGAAAGTACATCAGAATCCTATAATTCCTTTGCCGGAATTCAGCCGGATTACTGGTCACCTTGGCTGGATCTGGATTCATTCGGACTCCGGAGCGGGGTAGGTGTATCTTTTTCAGATCCCACCGGCTATCAAAGCCTGAAGGCTTCCGCAGGGTATGAATTTGAACATGAATCGGTTATCGGATCGCTTCAGTATACTTACAGCGGCATCTATCCCCTGATTCATATCTATGGGGCTGCAGATCAGGAAAATTATTCGGATCTTCTGATCGACCGGAATACAGGGGCACAGTTTGATTATACCGAGGATATTTACGGAGCAGGCACTGCACTTGAATTCCCTTATATCAAGGTAGACTGGCAGCTTCTGCTCCGATGCGGTTACGGGTTTTCAAAAAGGGAAGTTGTAGAGGAGACCTCACGGGATTACCGGAACCGGAGATTGTCTGTTTATCCCACAGAGGAAGATGAGGGCGATATCTGGGCAAGAATATTATATTTTGACGGAACCGCATTCAAAAGCAGCAGTTCCATAGAGGATGGGCGGTATATTACCATAGCCGCCAGTCTCTCTGATGAAACACTGGGCGGAGGGTATTATCGAAAACTGTTCACATCCGAATGGCGAGAATATATTTCCATGCCATGGCTGAACAATCATGTATTGCTGATTTCGGGATTATATGGATTCGGAGACGGGGATCAATATGCCCAGGGGTACTTCGGATTGGGAGGAAGCCCTGGAACGTCTTTATTTACCAGCGATACCTTTGGCATTTCCCGGACACATGGAATTCGGGGTTATTCGGAGAACTATCAGGTCGGAGAAGAGATCACCAGAGCCATTGCTTCTTACCGGTTCCCCATCGTTTCTTTTTCAAAAGGTGTTGGAAACCGGTTTCCTTCCTATTTTCAGCAGATTCACGGTGAATTCTATTATGAAGGCGGAAGAACCTGGGATGATCTGGGCCGCGGGGATGATCTGGAATGGCTCAATGCGGCCGGGACAGAAGTGAACCTGTCTATGACGCTTCTCCGGTATGTTCAGTTTGCCCCGGGGCTGGGAGTCGTCTATGCGCCGGATCAGCGGCTGGAAGATGAGGATGAAAGCGAGGTGGCGGCCTATATCAGTGTTAAAGGGTGGGTCAATTTTTGATCATCCAATCCCATGATTATTGTTGAGACGGGTCCAACTCACATATTGGGCCGGTATGCGGGGAGAAACGATGGGGAGGGATCAGAACGGTTTTTCCGGCATTCCGTGCAATGGATCGAAGCATGCCGCGGAATAACCAGAAATGGAAGGGATAAAGGGTGTACCAGTAGACCAGTCCTCCCAGCCCGGAGGGAAGAAAACGGGCGATCAACTGCAACTCCACGACTTCGGTTTCCGGAGAGTCGATACGGATGTCCAGAAGCGCATCGCCCGGAGATTTCATCTCGGCCAGCAGCAGCAGACGATTGGGGGGATTGGCCTCCAGGACACGCCAGAAGTCGAGGGCATCCCCGACCCTCAGATGATCGGGGTCACGACGACCGCGCTGCAACCCGACTCCGCCGATCCATCGATCCAGAAGTCCCCGTAGCCTCCACAGCATTGATCCGAAATACCATCCTTTGTTACCGCCAATCCGGATAATGTAATGCCATATGTCTTCCGGGTAAGCAGACAACCGGACCCGGTAGGCACACTGAAGAACATCTCCTCCGCTATAGGCTTCGTCTCCGCAATAGACCCACTCCGGTGGCACCAGACACCCGGCATCAGACCAGCAGGTATCCACGCGGTTCTCCCGGATTCTTTCCAGGGCGATCTGAATCGCCTCCCGGCAGGAAATCAGTTGCTGCGGAATGATCTTTTGGATGCGGTTATCGTGGCAGATGACCTCATTGCGAAGACCGGCAGCCAGCGACCGCGCAATAGGTGCGGGAACAGGAGTAATAAAATGGAGCCAGTAGGCGCTCAGTACCAGGGAAAGGAAGGGGATTGGAATGATACGCCGTTTGGGCAGACCTGCCTCCTCGGCATAGATGTCGAAAAGCTCTCTGTATGTCAGAATATCAGGGCCGCCGATGTCAAAGGACTGCGCCAGAACCTCATCGGTTTCCAGACACCCCCGCAGGTAAAACAACACATTGCGAATGGCGATGGGCTGATTCAGGGTATTGACCCATTTGGGGGTAACCATTACCGGGAGCCGTTCCACCAGATATCGCATGATTTCAAAAGATACACTGCCGGAACCCAGTATCACGGCTGCCCGAAGTACAGTTGCCGGAAGCTTGCCTGCCTGCAGAATGGCAGCAACCTCATGTCGCGACCGAAGATGCCGGCTCAGTTTGCCCTGATTTGTTTCCCCCAATCCACCCAGATAGATTATCCGTTCCACACCTTCTTTGGAAGCAGCGTCAACCATGTTTTGAGCAGCAAGTCGGTCGCTCTTTTCAAACGAAGCGGTTTCCGAATTCATAGAGTGCACCAGATAATAAATGGCCCGGCATCCCCGGACTGCACGGCTCAACGATTCCGCATCCAGGGCATCTGCCTTGATCAGTTCCACATGAGGGTGATTGGCCCACGGTCTTGCCTGAAGTTTCTGA
>CAMBQS010000223.1 GCA_945870015.1 Desulfocicer vacuolatum DSM 3385 | reverse complement strand
GAGAAAGTGATGATGGGAAGTTCCGAGAAGTTGACCTCAAAAACCGAAGGTTCCTCTTCCAGGTCAGACGGCAGATCGGGCTGGGCTTCGTCCACCTTGTCTTTGACCTTGGGCAGAACCTCGTCAATATCCGTTCCGGGAATAAATTCCACATCAATACGAGACAACCCTTCCGAGCTGACCGACTGAATCTTTTTGACGCGGTCCAAACCCTTGAGCTTCTTTTCAATCTTGATGGTGATGCCGGACTCGATATCTTCTGCGGAAACTCCCTTATAGCTGGTCTGCACAAAAACATGCGGAATCGTGATATCCGGCGAATTTTCACGCGGCAGCGACTTATAGCTGTATACGCCGACGATTACGATCAGCACCATCAGCACCAGGACACTGACACGGTTTTTTACAGCAGTATCGGAAACGATCATTGGTTCAGCTCCTCCGGGTCGGACACAGTACGAACCACATTCACCGCCGCGCCATCCTTCATATCCCGCTGGCCGACAACAACAACCTTGTCTCCGGCGCTCAGCCCGTCCAGAATCTGCACCCGCCATCCCTCCTGGATTCCGGTTTGCACCCGGACCTGACGTACCTGTCCGGCATCGGCCAGAAAGACTGTCTGCTCTTTTTTAACCGTAATCAGGGAAAAAAGCGGTACACTCAGAGAATTTTCCACCTTCTGTTTGACAACATCCACCCGGGCGAACATATCCGGCAGCAGCCGGCTATCCGAATTGTCGACAGCAATCTCCAGCGGGTAGGAACGGGCCAGGCCATCAGCACTCCTTCCCAGATAATGCAATCGGCCTTCAAAAATTTCGCCCTTAAGGGCATCGATGACGATTTGAAAATTTTCAATTCGTCTTACTGCATCCACATCCGTTTCAGGGATACCCACCTCGATCTTGACCCGATCTATCTGCAATATCTGCGCTACCGGGTCTCCTACATTAAGAAACTGGCCTATTTCAATGGGCAGCTTGTCGACCACTCCATCCATATTAACACGGATCGCACAACGATCCATTTCCAGAGCAGCATTGTCCATGGCTGCTTTGGAGGTTTCCATCAGTGCGGTGGCATCATCCAGTTGGCTGCGGGTAGCCAGTTGATCCTGAAACAGTTGTGAGATTCGATCAAGGGACGACCTGGCTGCCTGGTAGGAGGCGCCGGCCGAAGCATGGGCGTTTCTGTAGTCCCGGTCGTCGATCATTGCTATCACTGTGCCTTTGGAAACAAAACTGCCCTCTTGCACCTTTTTCTCGATAATTTTCCCGCGCACTTCTGCGGACATTTTCAATGTCACCCATGGATGAACCACGCCGGGCAGATTGATGCGATCCTGAATCGTCCCGGGTTTCAACTCCAGGACCACGACATTGGTCGGAGGCTGGGCTTTGGCCTGAGCCGAGGCTTTCTGTGCTTCGATGGTTCTGCCTTCGCTCCGGATCCAGGTTTGCAGAATCACAATGACCGCGATAAGCAGCAGCAAAACCAACAACGGCGGGTTGGTCAGCAGCCGGTACACAATATTTTTTCGCCTCTCAGCGGGTTGATGTTCGATTGAATCTTTTTCCATAGCTGTGTCCTATGTTGATCTGTAAAGGTTTGTTGGTATCATTTTACACCTTCCGGAAAAATCCCCTGGCTTCGATCCAGAGCCAGTGATGCAAGTGAAAGATCATTGCTGACCTCCAAATTCTGAAGTTCCGCCGTAACCAGTACGGTGTTGGCATCCATTACATCCACGCTGTTGGCCAGACCGTGTTCGAAGAGACGGGCCACCGCACTGTAATTTTCACGGGCATAGTGCAAACGGCTTTCAGATGATTGCAAAAGACTTTCCTGCGTATTCCAGTCACGCCATGCCTGCTCCACTTCCAGAGTGATTCGCTGCGATGTCTCCACTCTCGCCAGCTCCGCCTGTTTGCAGCGCGCCCGCGCCTGGGCGATCTGAGCAGATCGCATTCCGCCGTCATACAGGTCAAGGGATACGGTAGCAGCCACGTAGGCTGTCTTTCTGAATATTGGGTCCGGATGTTGATCCAGGCGCATCCATGCGCCTTCCACACCAAGTCGCGGCCAGTATGCTCCCTTCTCGAAATCGATCTGCCGGGAAGCAATTTCCTCCTCTATAAACAGACTCCTGATCTCTGCTCTCTGGGACAGCGCTTTTTCCTGCAACAATGCAAGATCAGAAGGGATGATACGATGTTCGGCCGTCTCTTGCGGCAACAATGCAAAGGTGCTCTCCACACCTGTTAACCGGGCCAGATTGGCCCGGGCCAGCATCAATGCGTTTTGTACCTGAATCAGATCCGACTCGCCCTTGGCAAGCTCCGCCTGAGTCCGGAAAAGTTCTGTCTTGGGCACTTCGGCCAGTTGAAGCCGCCGCTGAACCGCCTCCTGGTGGGTTTTCAACCGCTGCACGTTGGCTTTGGCAATCTCCACTGACTGGCCGATCCTGGCCACGTCGTAAAAACTCCTGGCCACAGTAAATAAATATTCCTGGGTAACGGTCTCAAGATCCGCCTCATTTTTTGCGATTCCCTTCGCGGCAATGCGCAAAGCGGTCAGCTCCCGGCCATTGAGCGTGACACTCTGTTCGGCCTTGATGCCGTAAGAGTTCTCCCATAAAGGCTGTATGACCGAATCGTAAGCCACTTCTTCCTCATTGTAGCGGCGATAGTTGCCGAAAATCGACAGTCGCGGCTGCAAAAGTGAAAGGGCTCTTTCCCGCTCATACCGGGAAATTTCCAGTGCCTGAGCAGCGATACCGATCTGTTCTCCCTTTTTCAGGGCTGACCGGTAGAGTTCCGGCAACGAGTAAGATGTTGATCCCGGAGATGGCTTCTCTGCCTGGACAGAAGCCCCGGAGAGTAATAGGAGAAACAAAGCAGTAATGAAGATATGTGTTGTTTTCATTTTTTATTCGAATCGTTCCATTAATGATGACGGCTGTAACCCTTCCAGGGCCTCACGAAAGATATACAGCAGATCCAGGTCTTTTCGCAGTTCCCCGCGTTCCTTTGCCTTTGCCGGAAGGAGGAAGAGCAGGAGGTAGATGTGATAAGAAGTTGAATACCTTACGATATCGACCCTGAAATCCAAAATCATCTGTTCCGTCCAAAAGCAATCCCCAGCTTCTTCATTCTGGCTCTTAACGTATTGTAATGTATGCCCAGCAGATCGGCGGCTCCACCTTTTCCCTCTATACGCCCGCCGGTCTTTTCAAGGGTATCCCGTATATGCTGTATCATGATTTCATCCAGGGTGGGTATCTTGCTGATCTCCTTTGATTCATGATTTACAAAAAGCAGCCGTTGAAATCCTTCAAGATCCGGAAAACGGAGCAGCCGTCCCTGTCCTAAAATCAAGGCTCTTTCAATTACATTTTCAAGTTCTCTCACATTTCCAGGCCATTCATACCGCAACAGGTAATCCATTTCTCCATCTGCCAGCGACGGAATCACCGGCAGATTCATTTCAATGGATTTCTGATGGATAAAATGATTTGTGAGTGATGGTATATCAAACTTTCTGGAGCGTAACGGGGGAATTGTAATCGGAGAGGTATTGATTCTGCGCCATAATTCTTTTACAAAAACTCCCTTCTGAACCATTGCACCCAGATCCTTCTGGGAAGCCGCAATCAAACGCACATCCGGAAAAATTGTTCTGCTGCCGCCAACCCGCTTGAATCCCTTATCCGAGAGCACATTTAAAATCCCGGTCTGTGCTTCCAGCGAAAGTGCCCCGATCTCTTCCAGTAAAAGAATCCCGCCATGGGCTCTTTCAAAACAGCCTCTCTTGTCATGGGCCGCTCCTGTAAAAGCGCCCTTGTCATGACCGAACAGTTCGCTGATCAGCAGGCCGCCGGGAATCGATCCGCAATGAACCTTTACAAACGGCCCTTCTTTCCGGTCTGAGCGTTCATGAATTTCATTGGCAATGATTCCTTTGCCGGCACCGGTTTCCCCCAGAATCAGAATGGGATGATTCATTGCGGCTGTCTGTCTGACCGCATTCATCACCTCTTTTAAACCGGAATTGACCCCGATAACATGGCTGCCTGAAATCTTCTTGAAATCCTTCTGCAAGGATTTCAAGTCCTCCCGTGCCTGATGAATGAGAAGAAGGGTTTCTCCATGGCCAAGAGTGTTTTGCAGCAGGCAGGTGAAAACAGGAGAAAGAAGTGTCAACAATTTTGCATGGTCATCCAGGTATTGATCCTTTCCCCTGGCAACCAGCCCCAGAAACCCCGGATGATTGTCATTCACAGGAAGCTGGATGTTCAGAACGGAAAACGGTTCCGAAATCCCCATGATCTCGGCACCCATCCGGTAAGGATAGGATTCCTTCCCATCTCTCCGGAAACAAGCATCATCCGTCATCCAGTCTTCTACCGTTTCCATTACGTCCCTGGGCAGAGGAATCATCCAGGAATCGTCAATGGGGACAGCTCCATCATCGTTCACACAGGCAACAATCCGTGCAGCCGAAAACCCTTTGTCCAACACACTGATATGCATCACATTGACCGGCATGATGGTCTCAAGATAATTTTTACAATCTTTCAGGGCTTCTGCAAGATCCGGATTTTTACAAATCCGGATTGTTACTTCCCGGAAAATCCGGTTGACATCTTTCATCATTTCAATCATGGCCTCCATCCTGTTTTGTTGGATCACGCCTACCATATTTTGTGGGGAAAATCAAATATGCTTCGCAAACCATCATATTTGATGGAGGATAGTTCACAACTTCTTGATATAATTTTGATTATTATGCAACTGATGAATCACCCTCTTCGCTTCTTCCCGGCTTTCATATATATGAGGGGAAAGGTTTCTTTTCTGCAAGGCATCCCCGATTTTCATCCGCAGGAAAGTGCTGGTCGTATACCGTGTTACTGCTTGATAATATTGATCCACCAGTTGTTTCACCATATCGGTGTATTCATCCACCAGATCCGGCAGGATGGTAAAATGATCATAATTTACGATGGTATAGACCTTTTGTCCAAGCGGTTTCAGGATACTTCCCACCATGGCGGCAATGTTCCGGATATCCTTTTGGGATTTGACGGAATACCCCTCGAAATTGACAAAAAACAGATTCTCTTTTGGGTCATACCACAGGCGATCCTCAAGGGATATGGAGAGCATATCCTCCCGAAGCCCCATGACACCATCCTGAAAAATCCGTTTGTCCATCTGAAGCAGCGGATCATTCAGCAGAGGCTGAAACGCCAGATGATTCAGAATATCTTTTTCCAGATCAATACCCGGCGCAATCTCTATCAGTTTCATCCCTTCCGGGGTCAGTGAAAAAACGCAGCGTTCGGTGATGTAGAGTACCGGCTGGTTTTTCTGAATCGCATATCGGCCGCTGAAAGTGACATGCTCGACCTGATCCACAAATTTCTTTACCCTGCCTTCCTGAAGAATGGAAAGGCATCCGTTCTCCACCTTGATCCGGAGTCCTTCTGCTGTAAAGGTTCCGACAAAAACGACTTTTTTGGCATTCTGGCTGATATTGATAAAACCACCCGCTCCTGCCAGTTTGGGTCCGAATTTACTGACATTTAGGTTTCCGGATCGATCCGCCTGCGCCAGCCCCAGAAAGGCCAGATCCAGACCGCCGCCATCATAAAAATCAAACTGGGAAGGCTGATCAATCACCGCATCTGTATTGACGGCCGCGCCAAAATTTAACCCGCCTGCAGGCAGGCCTCCGATCACACCCGGTTCTGCGGTCAGGGTGATCAGTTCCAGTATCTTTTCCTCGTTGGCAATACCGGATATGCCTTCGGGCATTCCAATCCCCAGGTTGACGATACTGTTTGGAACCAGCTCAAATGCCGCCCGCCGTGCGATAATCTTCCGCGCACTCATCTCCATGGCAGGAAAGGATTGCATCGGAACCTTGATTTCGCAACTGAAAGCAGGATTATACGCCTCTGCAAAAGTCTGATGATGATTCTTCGGCTGAGACACAACAACGCAATCCACCAGAATTCCCGGGATTTTCACCTGCCTTGCGTTCAAGGTGCC
>CAMBQS010000222.1 GCA_945870015.1 Desulfocicer vacuolatum DSM 3385 | reverse complement strand
ATTCAAAAATGGTTACTTTCTTGTCCGCTTCAATCAGAAGTTGAAGATGTTTTTTAAAAATGGAGAACTGTTCCGGTGACATCTGCCTGAGTGCGGGAAGGGAAAGGTCAAGTACCGGCAGTTTCAGCTCCGGAGCCAGATTTTGTAAGGATTCGCTCACAAGTTTTAGTTGCCGTAAAAGCATGGGCGAAGCAGATCTGCCGAGCAACTCCATCTGTATCTTTTTTCCAGCCGGGGCTCTGTCAAGCAGCAGTGCGCATACCACTGCCGATGCGCCGAGAATATCCTGTATTTCATTTTTAATTGTGTCCGGTATCGCTGCCAGAATGGCGGAACTGTATGCGACATTTTCAGGTGTGATGTTTCCGATCCGGTTCATCACTGTATCCGCGTCAACCGATATGTCCTGTCCGGCCTTGAATGAGGATAACGATTGCAACCACTCTTTGGCATCAGCGGCTGCCGGAGTGGCCTGCATGGCTGAGAAATTTCCTTTAAAACCAGGTTCGATTTTTTGGATTCTGTCGATCAGGGGCGGATGGGTGGCAAAAAGAGAACCGACGGCTTTTCCAAAAAACATATGGCAGGCTTCACCTGCTGCCGGGGATTTGATTTCTGAGCCGGCAACCAAACCGCCGATCTTTTTAAGTGCATCGGCAATCCCGGTGCTTCTGGTAAACTGAACCGCAGAAGCATCCGCCAGGTATTCCCGCTGCCGGGAGACGGCGCTTTGAATCAGCCTGCCGATCAGCACACCGATATATCCGATGATCAGCAGCAGAAGTGCAATGAACAGGATCTGGCCGCCACCCTCTTTTTTACTTTTCCCGGAGCTGCGGGAGCTATAACTCGTGCTTCGGAGAATCGTTTTGCCGACAGTGGTGATCACCAGGATTCCTCCTAGTAAACCCATCAGGCGGATATTCATCCGCATGTCTCCGTTCAGGATATGACTGAATTCATGGGCAATGACCCCTTGCAGTTCTTCCCGGTTCAGTTGCTGACAGCACCCTTTAGTAACACCGATGACAGCGTCATTGGGAGAAAACCCGGCGGCAAATGCGTTGATACCATTTTCATTTTCAAGCAGATATACTGGAGGAACCGGCGTTCCCGAAGCAATGGCCATCTCCTCCACCACGTTTATCAGTTTCCGCTCGTCAGGGTCTGCAGTTGACCGGTTGATCAGCGTTCCCCCGAGGCTTTCCGCCACATAGCTGCCGCCTTTGGAAAGCGCTGCAATTTTGATGATGCTGCCGATGCAGATCACGCCGAACGTTATGCCTGCGATGGCCAGAAACAATCCAGGATCAAAAAACTGGATGTTCGGGTCCGTGGAGTTATACAGGATAACTCCCATGATAGCCGCGTAAACTGCGATGATTACCAGGGCTATGGCGAGTATAAAAAGTGCCACCAGCATTCCGGTCTTGGATCGGGCCTTGTCTTGCTGTACGAAGAAATCCATAGGGCGAACCACCATAGAAAAATGAATGAGATATCCGGGTTTATATCCGTTAAAAAGATACCTTGGGTGCTTTTCTTTCTTCTGCCGACTCGGTTGATTCAAGCAAAGCAGCCGGGGTAAAATTGAACATATTGGCGATAATGCTGTTGGGAAATTTTTCACGCCCGATGTTGTAACTGGTGACCGCGTCGTTAAAGGCTTGTCTCGCAAAGCTGATCCGGTTTTCCGTGGAGGTCAGTTCTTCCTGAAGGGCCAGCATGTTTTGATTGGCCTTCAGATCCGGATAGCTTTCAGACAGGGCGAAAATGCGGCCGATGGCTCCGGTGAGTACTCCCTCCGCACTGGTAAGATCTTTCATGGCAGACGGGTCTCCAGGGCTTTGGGCTGCTGTGTTGCTTGCGCTCATGGCGCTGTTTCTGGCCCGGATAACCGCATCCAGTGTCTCACGTTCATGTTTCATATATCCCTTGGCTGTTTCCACAAGGTTCGGTATCAGGTCATATCGGCGTTTCAACTGGACATCGATCTGTGAGAAAGCATTCTTGAACCGGTTTCTCAGGGTCACAAGGCTGTTATAAAGACCGATAACAATGACTGCCAGCAGAACAACGATACCCAGAAAAACAAAGAAGCCGATCATGATTTGTTCCTCCATTAATTAATTGGTAATTTTGAAATTGAATGAGATGTCAGACACAGGGAATTGCATTTTGGATACAATCATTACATCGAAAACAATTGTGTGTCAATCCGAGATTTTACTTCACTCCCTGATTGAATCCGCATAAATCTCAACAACATGTTTGACCTGTATGGTGCTTTTGCATCTGGAAAGGGCATCGGACAACTGGGCCATGCAGGCCGGGCAACTGGTGGCAGCCATATTACAGCCTGTATCCAGGATACGGGAAGCTTTTTCATAGCCGATCTCTGCCGAGAGGTCGTAGTGATGCAGATTGAAACTACCGCCCATGCCGCAGCATCGGTCGGCATCCGCCATCTCCACAAGAGATGAATCCGGATCAGCATGGATCAGCATTCTGGGCTCGACCGATATGCCCAGCGATTTTTTCAGGTGGCAGGGATCATGATAGGTAATTTTTTTCCGGGAAGAAGTTTTTTCAGATGAAGAAGCGGAAACACCCAGGATTTTTACCAGAAACTGGCTGATATCCATGGTTTTAGCGGAAAGAGCATTCACTTTTTCCGTTACTTCACGGGAATCGCTCTGAATCATCATGGGCCAGATTTTTTTTATGGTATAGGTGCAGGTTGCGCAGGAGGTAATGAGATAGTCCATCTGCATAGCATCAAACAGGTTGATGTTGTGCTGAACCAGTTGCCGGAAGGAAGGGACATCTCCGGAAGAAAGAGCCGGTATGCCGCAGCATCCCTGATTTTTCGGCATCCATATGCCCACACAATGATGTTGGAGCACCTGGATGGTCGCCTCGGCTACCCGTGGAAACACCTTGTCCAGGAGGCATCCGACAAAAAAGCCGACCCGGACTCCGGATTTTCCGGGCGGAGTATCCAGCATGGGAGTCTTCTGATGAAACGGTTCTGTGGACAATGGAACAAAGTGGCGGTTTCCAAGAAGCGGTGTTGCCATCCTGGCACAGGAGGTTCCCAGCGACTGGTTTACCTTCCGGGTCAGCAGGGGCTGAAATTTGGAAACAATATTGGACAGAGCGTTAAAGAGTTCCGGTTTTGCCAGAACGCTTCGAAACAGGAGTTTCTGGGTTTGGGACAGACCTTTGAATTCCGCCAGTATGGAACGGGCCTTTAAAAAAATTTCAATCACATCCACGCCGCTGGAGCATCCAGCCTGGCAGGAACCGCATAACAGGCACCGGTTCAGACGTTCGGAAACGCCATCCGGATTTTTGAACATCTCCTGAGCCAGACCGTCCAGCAGGGCCAGCTTTCCACGGGCAAGGTCAGACTCTCTTCCGGTTTCGGCATAAAGGGGGCAAACAACCTGGCACATTCCACATCGGGTACATACCGAAAGTTTTTCTTCCAGGTCTTTGAATTGTCCTGCCAGTTTCCGGATGTTCGACACGAGGCATTCTCCTGATGAAACAGGGTTGTTTGGTTATTTGGCCATCAGTTGCAGGATCGCTTTTTCAAGGCCGTCAATGGAAAGCTCAAACATGGGAAAGATCCGGCTGATGGTCTGGATCGTGCCGGTGTAGTTCCACATCCGGGGAGGAACCGGATTCAGCCAGACACAGTGGCGAAAAGTATCGGCAAGAAAGTTCAGACTGTCCAGACTCGGCCGTCCGCTCCGCTCATGAATGTAAATCGATCCGTCACGGGACATGAGTTCATAGGGAGCCATGCTGGCGTCTCCTACAATGATCAGGCGGGTTTCCGGGTCTTTTTTAACAAGTTCATCCACCTTGATTGGTTTTTTAAACCGGGAAGGATCTTCCCAGATGGTATCGTATATGGTGTTGTGGAAAAAATAGGTTTTCACATCCTTGAACTGGGCGCGGGAATAGTTGAACAGGGTCTGCACCACGGAGATATAGGGGTCCATGGACCAGCCGCCATTGTCAATGGCGAGCATCACCTTGAGACGGTCTTTCAGATCCTGATCAAAGATGATTTCAATCTCTCCTGCATTTTTCATGGTCTGGTAGATGGTTTTTTCAACATTCACCTGGTCTCTGGGGCCGGATGGAACCAGGTTCCGGAGCCGTTTCAATGCCTCGCCCATCATGGCCTCGGTCAACGGTCCTTCCAGGGAATAATCCTTGTACCGTCTCTCCATGGCCACCTTGACCGCGGATTTGTTCCGGGAAACCCCGCCCACACGCATTCCTCCGGGATGATGCCCGGAATGGCCGACCGGGGATCTTCCGCCGGTTCCGATCCATTTGCTTCCCCCATCATGGCGTTCGGTCTGATCTTTCAGGCGTTTTTTAAAATATTCGATCAACTCATCCGGTGTCAGTTTGCTCAGATTTTCCGGGTCTTCGCCCATTGCATCGGCAAGCGCTTGGGGGTCTTTCAGCCAGTGTTCCAGCATGGCTTTGGCCATTGCGTCAATTTCGACCCCTTCGTAGTCAGGCAGTTCCGCTCCCTCAAAATAATGGGCAAACACCTGGTCAAACAGATCAAAATACCGTTCGCTTTTCACCAGGATCGACCGGGCGGCGATATAAAAATCTTCCAGGGAGGAAACCAGCCCGGCATCCAGCGCTTTATGAAGGGTCAGAAAGGATGTGGGGCTTACCGGAATTCCGTGATCCTTCATGGTGTAGAAAAAATCAATAAACATAACATCTCCATCCAAGGCAACTGCATTTGAAAAACAATCTTATTTGAGTTGCACAATCGATCCGTTCAAACAATTCCCCTTAGAACAATCCCCGCCGTTTCACGCCTGCCTGAACAAGGGCATAATCCTGGCTTTTTTTGAACAAGACGCCCAGGTAGGGAATATCCCCTTTGGTCAGGGAGCTGGGCTTGAAATCCGGATCAGCCTGCAAGGCCCGGATCCAGTTGATGAGCTCACGGGTTGCCGGACGTTTTTCAACAGAATTGACTTCACGCAGTTTGTAGAAAGTCGAAATAGCGGTTTCCGCCAGATTGTCGTTGATCTTGGGAAAATGCACCCCGATGATTTTCCGCATCATCTTGGGGTCCGGAAAGGCGATATGATGGAAATTGCATCTTCCCAGAAACGGGTCGGACAGATCTTTTTTGGCATTGGAGGTGATGATGATCACCGGCCGGTGCACTGCCGAAACCGTCCGGTCCGTCTCGATGATGTCAAACTGCATCTGGTCCAGCACATCCAGCATGTCATCCTGGAAATCCGTGTCTGCCTTGTCGATTTCATCGATCAGGAGAACCGTTCTTTTTTCCGCGGTAAAGGCCTGGCCGATCTTGCCCATCCGGAGGTAATCCTCGATATTGCTTACATCCCGCTTGGAGTCGCCGAACCGGCTGTCATTCAGACGGGTCAGGGTATCGTATTGATACAGGGCTTCGATCAGTTTCATGCTGGATTTTACATTCAGCACGATCAGGGGCATGTTCAGGCTCCTGGCAATGGCATGGGCCAGCATGGTTTTTCCGGTTCCGGGTTCCCCCTTGAGCAGCAGGGGCATTTCGAGTACCATGGAAATGTTGACAATTTTGGCAAGCTCTTCATCCAGGATATACTGGTCAGCTCCGGAAAAGCTCTGTTGCTGATTCTTGATTTGATTCATTCATTCCTCTCTTTTTTAAATTTAACTTTATGATTCTGTTATGCGGTTTTTGGATTATATCTGGGGTATTTTCATGTGGGAGCGGCTTCCAGCCGCGAAACCCGCCGATATTTCCCCAAACCCGAAAGCCGGATTAAACTTGTAATTTTTGAATATTCCGGGAAACCTCCTGGTTTATCCGGAGAACCTTTGTTGCCTGAGCAAGGCTCAAAGATCCGGTTCCGCAACTGGGTGTGATCAGGGATTGCGCCTTGATCGCAGCAGAATCAATACCCAGTGCTTCAATCTGCGCTGCTTTATCTTTCCACAGATCTGTCAGGGATTCCGTAGATTCCTTCTCCAGATCCTCTGCATTCAAAGTCGGCACAATGCCCCAGGCCAG
>CAMBQS010000221.1 GCA_945870015.1 Desulfocicer vacuolatum DSM 3385 | reverse complement strand
CTTTTCAGCAAATGCCCGAATTTTACTCACTCCCCGATAATTTTTACCAGAACTCTTTTCCGTCTTCTGCCATCAAATTCACCGTAGAAAATCTGCTCCCAGGTTCCAAAATCCAGATGTCCATCGGTTATGGCTACGACGACCTCCCGCCCCATGATCTGTCTCTTCATATGAGCATCTGCATTATCCTCTCCCACATTATGACGATATTGACTGACCGGCTCGTGAGGAGCAAGTTTTTCAAGCCAGACATCATAATCATGATGCAGACCGGATTCATCATCATTAATAAAAACAGAAGCGGTAATATGCATGGCATTTACCAGAGCCAGCCCTTCCCGGACCCCGCTTTCCTGGATACAGGTTTCAACATCCTTTGTAATATTGATAAAAGCCCGTCTGGTCGGGACCTGAAACCATAATTCTTTCCGATAGCTTCTCATGTCACCTCCTTAAGAAAACTGAAAAATGTCTCTTGAAATTTTGTGAAATGAATCCTATGCTGAATGGTATACAATTTTTTACAATAGGGAAAGTTATATCCATGTTAATGTAGATAACAGGATTGCCGATATCCCCAAAATTGCTGATCAAAACTTATTTTTTTTATATGCCAAGAACATAATAAAAAGCAACTTGCCTGCCTGGAGGATTCAAAAGAATGAGAACTATAATCCGTATCGCAACCGTGATGATATTGTTATTTTTTACGGCTGAATCAGCGTTTTCCACAGAAAAAAAAGTGATCACAGAAGGAATCAGTGTCACCTCAAAAGCGGATGCAATCCGGCAGGCCCAGCGGGCAGCAGTTGAAGAGGGCGTTGGGGTGTTTATTCATTCGGAAACGGAATCCTCAAACTATGTACTTCAAAAGGATAAAATTTTAGCCAAAACCAGCGGCTATGTGACGAGTTATAAAATCGTGGAGGAATCCAGCAAACAAAATGATTTCTTTGTCAAAATTGAAGCGACTGTCTCACTG
The DNA here is from genome assembly GCA_945870015.1 of Desulfocicer vacuolatum DSM 3385. Classification (GTDB taxonomy): domain Bacteria; phylum Desulfobacterota; class Desulfobacteria; order Desulfobacterales; family SURF-7; genus QZKS01. The sequence goes on along the minus strand of CAMBQS010000221.1, from coordinate 5,096 downwards.
GACAAAATCAAGGATGACCTCATGGCCATGAAAATTCTTCTTGAAAGCATGGAACGTCCAAAGCTGATGGTGCTTGTTGAAGAAGACTATATTGATATGAAAAAACCCAACATGCGGATAGCGGAAACAGAACTCAATTCGCAACTTGCAGCCAAAGGATTTGAACTGGTTGACAAAGCCCAGGTAGAGGAAGTGAAGGAACAGAATAAAGCAAGGCAGGCGTTGGCAGGCAACCTGGATGCGGCATCCAGCCTGGGATTGATGTTTGGCGCTCAATATGTGATTATTGGAAAAGCAGTAGCCCAGGACGTTGGAGAAGCCATTGTCGGAACAGGCATGAGATCGGTACAGGCCAGTCTGCAATTGAAAGTCATCCAGACACAGAGCGGGATTCTATTAGGCTCGGTTGTCAAAAACGGAGTTTCAGCCCATATCAGTCCACTCACGGGCGCAACCGTCGCCATAAAGAATACCGTGGGAAAAGCAACCGACGGATATCTTGTGGATACCATCACCAATTCCTTTCAGGATTATCTGAACAACGGCACCCCGCTGAAACTGCACATATCCAACGTCAGGTCATTTCAGAATTATAAAACAATTACCGAAGAGATCGAAACCATCAAAACCATTGTCTCCAGTAAAAAAGAAGGGTGGAACAAGGCAGGAGGTTTGCTGGTACTCGATCTTCGGTTCAAGGGAACCAGTGAAGAACTGGCAGAACAGATCGATGGCCGAAAATTCGGAAAAAACAAGATTGAGGTCGTTGATTTTGCTCCGGACCGTGTGGATTGCTCCTTTCGTTGAAATAATAATTCAATTGCAACTACTGGCCGTATACCCCCGTTTTACAACGGGGGTATGATTTATCCCACTGGTATGGTAAATTTAAAACAACTGCCCTTCTTCCCATCGCTTTCCACAAAAATCTTTCCATGATGCGCCTCTACTGCCAATTTGCAGAATGTAAGGCCGAGTCCAGTTGTATAGATCCGGCCATCTCTTTTTTTCCCAATCTGGGTAAACTTTTCAAAAATCGATTCTTTATATTTTTCAGGTATACCCGGGCCATTATCCAGTACATATATGAGGATGCTCTTTTCATCTGAAAACCGATACCCCAGTTCAATGGATTCTCCGGATGGAGAATGGTCAATTGCGTTGGTTAACAGATTCTGTAAAACACGGAGTAGAATTTCCCGATCGCCTTCGATTTTTGCTTTTTCTGTTTCCGGTTGTGCTTTCTGAAATAATATAATGTTTTTTATCCGGGCCAATCCATGTATCCGTGATATGGATTCTTCGATCATCTCTCCTGGATTGAACTTCTCACGAATCAGCGGCAGATTACCCTCTTCCAGCCGGGCGATATCCAGCAGGTCGGCAACCATCCGATACAAGGTGTCCGTGGCGGATTGAGCCGCATTTATATAATCGAGATTTTCCGGTTCCTTGATGATGTAAGTCAATAAATCCAGATTCGCGATCACCTCCGAGATCGGTCCTTTCAGGTCATGAATCAGCATGTTAAACAGCTCCGTACGCAGTTTTTCCAGTCTTTTCAGTTCCTGATTTGTTTTCCGGAGCGAGCTTTTTCCTTTTCGTAACGACTCTGTCAATCGATGATTTTCAAGCGTACTCAGAATATAACCGGTAAGCAGCACAAAGCCTTCTTGCTCCTGCATTGAAAATGAATCCAGTCCGATTTTCTCCGTAATGCTGATTACACCGATAACCTTGTTACCGATCATGATGGGAGATACGCAAAAAGCATTCTTATGATAGTGGTCGGACTGCCTGATGACGGAAGATTTTTCAGAACTGTCTTTCACGTATAATACTTTTTTATTTTTTACGACCCAGACAGACGGACTTTCGCCGTCCAGAGGGATCTTATGACCTACCAGACCCGGGACCGTAGACGCTTCAACAATGAGATGGTTTCGGCCCTTTTTAATCATAATGGAGGCTCTTTCGGTTTTCATGCATTTTGCAATCTCATGAACAATACGGTGGAGCTTTGTCTGAAAATCCACTCTCTGCATATTTGATATTTCAGTGATTTGCAGTAATGCATCTAACATACTATCATTTCCTTTCATTATTCATTACCTTATTGAGAATACGAAAATTAACGGAATTTCTCTGATATGGATTGCCGCCCCAAATAAGAACGATTACAGATTTTTTGAAAAAAGTTGACGCGCTTCTTCATTGCCCGGGTCGATGGCAATGACATCCCGCAATTTGCTATCTGCCCGGAATGTTTGCTGCGTAGACATGTATAATCTGGCCAGCCTGATTTTAATATCCACATCATCCTTCATATGGCTTTCCGCTTCAATCAGATACCGTATGGTTTTTTCATTTTCATTCAATTTTTCATAGGCAGATGCAATTTTTAACAGCAGATCGTGCCGGCCCGGAACATTTTCAATAATAAATGTCATCAACTCAACACCGAACTTAAACATTTCGTGCTCGAGGCAGAAATCCGCGATTTCTTCGCGAAGAGCAATTGAATCATCGGAAATACTGATTGCCTTCTTGAATATGCCAACCGCCTTTTGTTTCATGCCTTTCTGAACCAGAATTTTGCCGAAATTGACACCTCTTGAGACATGCCTCGGACTGATGCTGATCGCTTTTTCTAAAAATTTTATTGCATTATCAATATCGTTTTTTTCAAGATACAATTCCCCCAGACGATGAAAAGCGATCACGTCCAGTTTGTTCATATGAGCGGCCTTGATATAATACTTTTCTGCTTTTTTAAAATCACCTTTTTTATAATACAGATAGCCCAGCTCCCTTGCAGGGCGAGAAGAATCCGGGTCTGCATCCATTGCGGCCAGAACTTCCACGATTGCTCCATCAATATCACCCTGTTCTTCTTTTATCAGCGCCTGCTTCAGATGACGAACCACAGGAGAGGGATTATTTGCCTTTTCCACCATATAGGCAATTCTGGAACCAAGCGTTTTTACGGTGAGCGGTTTTAAAATATAAAAATCGATATCTGCTTCAGCAGCTTCCGCCACAATTTCCCGATTTGCCTCAGCGGTCACCATGACCACCGGCATATCCCTCAATTCCCGATCCTCCCGTATCAGCTCCAGGAGTTCAACCCCTGTCATGACTGGCATGTTCCAGTCTGTAATGGCGATATCCGAAGGTTCTTTTTTCAACAAATTCCATGCTTCCTTTCCATTATTGGCAAAACGGAATTTTTTTCCATACTCCAGAACTTTCATCATCCCGCGAATAGATTTGCACATGTTCTCCATGTCATCCACGATCAATACGCTCATGTTTTTAATATCAATCATAAAGGCTTCTCTATATTGTATAATTTGTCAATGTAGGTCGGGAATCAGGACGCTATGATAAGGTACTGCGAAACCGTCTTGTGATTATATTTTGTGATGTGAAACACAATAGCAAAAATAACTGTCAAAATCAAACAATGAAAGCCAAGGGTGTCAGAAATTGTTTAAATTGTCATGATGCTCACTGAAAAATTATGATTCTTTAATAGCGTGCAAATCTTTTCTTTCAACAATATTTGCGTTATAGTTTCCTTTGAAACAAAAAGCAGGTGAATCAAATGGTATCTGAAATTCAAAGCAAGATTGCGCATTCAATAAAAAGTTTACATCATCGAAAATCTACTATACCGGATTTTTCCCATTACCCGGCCCTGCCCATTACCAACCATAAGGATGAAATTATCCATGCAATTCAAGAAAACCAGGTATTGATCATTTCCGGTGAAACCGGTTCAGGAAAGACCACCCAGATCCCCCGGTACTGTCTGGCAGCAGGAAGAGGCCTGTATGGAAAAATCGGATGCACCCAGCCCAGACGAATTGCCGCGGTTGCCGTAGCAGAGCGTATTGCGGAAGAGCTCGGAGAAACAGTTGGGAATGGAGTCGGATACAAAATACGATTTAAAGACCACACTTCTCCAGACGGTTTTATAAAAATCATGACAGACGGGATTCTGCTGGCCGAAGCCCAAAGCGACCGTTTTCTGAATGAATATGATACACTGATTGTAGATGAAGCCCATGAAAGGAGTCTGAATATCGATTTCATTCTGGGATTATTGAAGACTTTGCTGAAAAAACGAAAAGAGTTAAAACTGATCATCACCTCTGCAACCATTGACACGGAAAAATTCTCCAAAGCATTTGATGATGCTCCAGTTCTGGAGGTTTCCGGAAAATTGTTCCCGATTGAGATACAATACACAGCCAGTGGAATCGAAAATCAGAAGGAAGAGGTTCCTTATACGGAAATGGCTGCAAATGCCATTGACCGTATTCAGCAGAAAAACCCATTTGGGGACATACTGGTTTTTATGCCGACAGAACAGGACATCCGGGAAACATGCGAGATGATTCAAGGCAGAAGCTATCACAATGTAACCGTCTTACCCCTTTTCGCGAGACTTTCCTCAAAAGAACAGAAAAAAATATTCCAAAAAACAACCGGACGGAAAATTATTGTTTCAACCAATGTGGCAGAGACATCCTTGACCATACCAGGTATCCGGTATGTTGTGGATACCGGTCTCGCTCGAATATCGAACTACTCTCCTCGTTCCAGAACCAAATCACTGCCCATTGTTCCGATTTCCCGCAGCAGTGCGGATCAGAGAAAAGGACGATGCGGGCGTGTGGAAAATGGGATATGTATCCGGTTGTATTCAGAAGACGACTATAACAACCGCCCGCTTTTCACCCTGCCTGAAATCAGGCGGGACAACCTTGCAGAAGTTATCCTTCGAATGATTGCTCTCAACCTGGGAGATATCGCAACCTTTCCGCTGATTGACCGGCCATCAGAATCCAGCATCAAGGATGGATACAACCTGCTGCTCGAACTGGATGCCATTTCGGTCAGAACAAAAAAAAGAAAAAAATATGCAGACTACCACCTGAGTAAAAAAGGGAAAATAATGGCAAGAATGCCGTTGGACCCCCGCCTCTCCTGTGCTCTTATAGAGGCTCATCATCGTGGTTGCCTGAAGGAAATCGCTGTCATTGTTTCCGCCCTGAGTATTCAAGACCCGAGAGAACGTCCTGCGGATA
>CAMBQS010000220.1 GCA_945870015.1 Desulfocicer vacuolatum DSM 3385 | reverse complement strand
CCAAAATTTGTACATCATCCAGATAACCACCGGCAAACCCTACCTCGCAATAAACAAAATAATAATACCATTTACGAAAAAATAGTTCATCAAAACCCAGGCCAATTATTTCCTGCTTTTTACAAACCAGATTCTTCCGCCAGCACTCAAGGGTCTTGGCATAATCCTGCCCGATACTCTTGCACGAAACAACTCTCATGCCCTGTATAATCTCCAGCTCTCTTATAAGTGCGCCTATCGAAATTAGCTCACCACCAGGAAAAATATATTTTTTTATAAAATTATTATTCCGTAGATATGCTTTGTAGTCCGCATCCGGATAAGTGATGAATTGGAAGAATATCTTGCCATTGGCTTTCAATAATTGCTTACAACGTTCCACAAAAAGAGGAATGTACTCGTGCCCCAGGGCTTCCATCATTTCAATGGAAACAATTTTATTATAAGTGCCAGTGATATCGCGGTAATCCTCCAGCCTTAAATTTATCTTATCGCTCAAACCTCTTTTCTCGATTTTCTCCTTGGCATACTTGAATTGCTCTTGCGATATGGTCACGGCCGTGATTCGACAAGAATACTTTTCAGCAGCGAATATCGCGAAGCCTCCCCAACCACAACCGATCTCCAGGATACTATCACCTTCTTTCAGATCCAGCCTTTCACAAATTTCCCGATATTTATTTTCCTGAGCTTCTTTCAACGTATTGCCGTTATTAAAAATTGCTGAAGAATAGGTCATCGATTCATCCAGCCACAACTCATAAAAACGATTTGAGACATCATAGTGCCGGCGGATATTTTTTTTACTTCCTTTTTTGGTGTTCTTATTCAGGGCATGAGAAATTTTCAAGACAATACCGGCCCACTCAAATATAATAAAACTTAGTTTCCTGGATCGAAAACTCGGCAGATCCTCTTTGTTCTGCAAAAACCAAGAAAGCAATCTCCGCAAATCGCTTGTTTCAAACTCTTTCATGAAAAAAGCTTCACCGAGTCCAACGTCTCCGAACAGAATCAGTCTTTTGAAAAAACCGTTATCCAGGATCTCGATATCAGCGTTGGCATATCCGTCTGTTTTGTCTGTTGAGAAATTTTTTTCCCCAAATAACAACACATCTTCCCCGATTTTGAGACAAAGCTCTCCTTTGAAATTCTGTTTATTGAAAAAATATAAAAATAATTTTTGGAACATATTCCAAACCTATTGCTGCGTTCGATAGCTTTTTTTTATTAGAGCCAATTTCAAAACTCTGTTGTCGTCATTCCGGCGAAGGTCGGACACGCAGTGCAGTTTTCCAAGCCGCCAGGCGCAACCGCAGCGCTATCCAGTTTTCAATCCTTTTCTGGACACCAACCTTCGCCGGTGTGACGGTTTTTCATCATTTTGAAATTAGCTCATTATTTAATAAAAAAATTGGGGATCATCGGAGGTGTCTTCTTTTTGTATTCCAAAAATTCCGTATTATTATCATATCTTTTTTCCGCCATCGGCACACCGGAGACAAATCGAAGCAAAGAGTTTATCGTTATCGGGCTGATCACTCCTATCCAAAAAAATGGAATGCCCCAACTCACAATCCATATCCCCCACCACATAAGTGCTTCACCGAAATAATTCGGATGTCTTGAATATTTCCATAGACCGGTCTTCATTATCGCCCCCGCCTGTTTATTTGTCTGGACAAATCTTTTGAGTTGACTATCTCCCACGACCTCAAAAATAAATCCGACAAGCCAAAGCATAATCCCGATTGCATTGACGAACTCCCACCCGCCTTTATCAAAAACCGAAATGGTTACGATCGTCGCGGACGTTACTAATAGAAAAAATCCCTGAATCATGAATACTCTGAGCCAGGAATTGAATATTTCCGACCCCTTCCACTCTTTGCGCATCGATTGATATCGATGATCCTCTTCTTTACTTCTTAGAAATCGTCTCCCGATATGCAAAGAAAGTCGAAGTCCCCAAATCAAAATAAGAATCGTTATCAGCATCATCCTGGTTGTGGGATTAAAAATCAAGCCGATCAAAGCCAATAATATGAAGCCAATGCCCCAAGCTACATCCGCCACGTCATTCCTTCTTTTTAAAACTGCATACAGGAACCATAGATTCACATAGGCGAACAAGGCTATTGTTTGGATCAGAAATATTTTCATTTTTTTTAGGTAAAGAAATTTTTACCGATAAAGTAGGTGGCCAGCGTTACACTGGTCGACAGGACGATCCCCCACACAATATCGATAATGACGATTTGCCAAGGCCAGTCCTTGAGAACTGCCCAGTTGGTAAGATCAAAGGTCATATAGGTAAAAAATCCGTACATTGCCCCGTAGCAAAGCGCATACGTCCAAGATTTGTTCGCTATCGCCGGATAAATCGCGAATATTGTAAGACCGATTATAAACAAAAGATAAAAGATTATTGCCACCGGCCAATTCGGCGTGGGTCGCATCAGGTGCCCCATATATTTTTGATAGATGCCTTTGCCGATAACGCCAAGCCAAAGCAAGTCTATAAGAAAAAAAATAAGCACAGCGACAAGATAGAGTTTTGCGTAATTTAGATAGTTCATATATTCTCAACTAGTAAGATAAGAGCTTGCTTTTAGTCAAGCAAAATATAAAAAAAGTCTGAAATAAGAGCTATCCCTGTCATACCCAACCGCAGACCATCGACATTGAACGTACTCTCCATCAACCCAATGATATCAAGTATGAGCGAAGATTTGATTTTTTTCGATTCAACCCCAGCTTGCTTCGGATATTTTTCCGATGGAAATCGACCGCGTGAGCGGAAATATTCAGAGTACCGGCGATTTCCTTGGTCGTCAGACCTTCCCTTACGAGTGCCGCCACCTGGATCTCCCCGGGTGTCAGTTGAATGTTCAGGGCGGACGCCTTTTGCAGAAAAGGGGATATCACGTCTTTCAGATGAGATTCAATGATATTTAGGAGCGTCCTCTGATGTTCATTCAAGTGGGTCTCCTTCATCTTGTCGATATACCGGGTGACAAGCTGGCGAACGTTCGATACCACCCGCTCCTCCAGCTCCCGCTTGTCCTTTTCCCGTTGCTCAACAAGCACCCGGAGGGCTGTGTTGACTTCTTCCAGATTGCGTGTCTGTAAGGCCAGCTCCTGCTCCCGTTTCCGGATCATTTCCTCGGCAAGCTTTAGGGGCGTAACGTTCTCATGGCAAACCACAACAAAATGAGGCTCCGGTCCGTCCATGCGCGTAACACGCATGTAAAACCACAAATCCTGCGTCGGGGTATCACAAAGATATTCCATGGTGAACTCCCCGGACTTGCCCGTCATCACGGATCGAATACCCTGGGCCGCCCGATTCGCAACCGCGGCGCCCTTTCCACTGGCCTGATCACAAACCTTGAGGTAATTCAATCCCTGCGCGCCGGCATCTCCCGGAAAATCGTTTTCCATACCGAATTCCTGCCAGGCCCGGTTGGTCTCCAGGATCATACCTCTTTTGTCCAGGATCGCAATCTGGGCGGACAGGGAATCGATAATCCTTCGGTCAAACGCCCCGGTCTGAGGACATATGGATTCACAATCATCTTTTCCGGGGATTCCGTACTGCATTCATGCCATCCAGTTATAATAGTAGTTTTTACCTACTGATAGACTGACTATATTCTATTATTGCACATTTATATTTCATTCATAGTTTAGATGTCAAACAGAAACAACAAAAACAAAAGACAGGGTGCGGAGGGTTATAAGGATGAACGGCATGAACATAACGACGAAAAATTCAGTAGCAGGCGTGGAATTCAGGTTTTCCTGGAACAGTGACATCGGCTCACATCAGGAGTGCCGATATGTTCAAAATGTAAATTTCTGGCGTGATATTTTCCCGGAAACATTCTACAAAAAATTGCTGGATAAAGCTCCGAAAGACGAAATCTCGCATGTTTTCAGACCGGGAGAACTGGTACCTGACGGTAATAAATCCCTTGTCTTGAAACTCAAAAACGACCAAATCGATAAAGAAATGAACCTCTCCACGCGTTATGGAAGATATTACCCCAAAGGAATCCTCAAAGGGGTTACTGGTGTGTTCAAGGTAAACCGGGAACCGTTCCGATGTCTGAAATCGGACGGGAACGAAATTCATGCCGACATGAACCACCCACTATCCGGCCGGGGCATATCGGTCAATGCCGCAATCGATTTTATCGAATCAAAATCCTCGGAACGGGGTGGATCCAGTATGGCTTTACAAGATTTGATTTATAATGGCCCGGGAATGCAGGTCCGATGTAATGGCCACCCAACGGATTTTTTTTCAGATGATGCTTTTGCGCGCGTGGATGAGTCGGATGATGGCGGATTCTATACGCCTCCCAGGCTCGTCAATCACCTGGATGACATGGCCATCAGTGTTCTATCCGGCATGTATGGGCAATTGATCCGTCCCGCATCGAAAGTCCTCGATTTGATGAGCAGTTGGAAATCCCATCTGCCGGCGGAACTGGAACTGGATTCATTGACCGGACTGGGCATGAACCGTATCGAGTTGGATGCGAATCCGCGGTTAACCGAAGGCGTGCTTCATGACTTGAATTCGAATCCTTTGCTGCCCTTTGACGATGGGCAGTTTGACGCGGCCTTGTGTACGGTATCCGTGGAATACCTTGTAAAACCCTTTGATGTGTTTGCCGACGTAGCCAGGGTATTGAAACCGGGCGGATTGTTTATCGTCTCTTTTTCGAACCGGTGGTTCCCGCCCAAGGCGATCGGAATCTGGAAAGAATTGCATGAGTTCGAGCGCATGGGCCTGGTAACGGAATACTTCCTGCAGTCCAAAATGTTCAGCGACATTCATACTTGGTCAATGAGGGGAAAGCCTCGTCCTTATGAGGACAAGCATTTCGGGTGGAACATGATGCTGTCCGATCCTGTATACATGGTGTGGGCAACCAAGTGTTGATAAATCAGGAATCAGGGGCGCCGATCGGAAAAATGGAAAAAAGGGCTGCATCAAATCAATTGAAAAAGGAGAGCGGATATGAAACAACATCTCAATAAAGTGCTTGAAAGCATAGCCGAGGAATATGGTGGTAATATTCTTGACGGCTCCAGACATTATGTTGAAGTAGATATCGGAAAACGCTCGGAAGTGTTGGGTTATCCAAAGTTAAAGGAAAAGTACGGCCGGGTTTATGCAATCGTTCCTTTAAAACATCCGATAAATGGAATGAAAGTCAGAATTGATGGAAGAACATTTGTAAACTATGCTCAGTATGATTCCGGAATTGTGGTGCCCGGTTATTTGGCGGATGAGGCTGTTCAGCCCTATAAGCCATACATACCGAACGACAGCATGATTCTCAATTGTGCGTGAAGTGGCGAATAGGATCCGCATTTGGAACCTCGGAGCTTTTACAATGGTTACACAACGGAAATTGAAAATTCTTCATTTGCTTGGTCAACGTCCGGACTCGACCGGCAGCGGTATTTATCTACAATCGATTATGTGTGAGGCAGCCAGATGCGGTCATGATAATTTTATGATCGCCGGCATTCAGCCAGACAGAGACGTCGAACTCCACTGTGTTTCCTTGAAGCAGTGCCGCTTTGTCCGCTTCAACGGGGGCGACATTCCATTCCTGATCCCCGGCATGACGGATATCATGCCCTACCCAAGTTCGCGGTTTGCCGATCTGTCCGCGCAGAATATTGAAACATATGAAACGGTTTTTACACGTTTTCTGACAGAAACAGCAGCCTGTTTCAGGCCGGATATCATCCACAGCCATCACAACTGGCTGCTCAGTTCCCTGGCGCGGCGTCTTTTTCCGAATATTCCAGTGGTGACCACCTGCCATGGAACAGATCTTCGTCAATTCCAGAACTGCCCACACCTTCACGAAAGGGTGTTGAGCGGGTGCCGCCACCTGGATGCGGCCATGGTGCTGACAGGGGATCAGAAGGAGTACATCGAGAGAAACTACCGGCTGCCGCCGGAAAAATTGATTGTTATCGGTGCCGGTTACAATGATTCACTCTTTACTACCGGCCCCAAGCCATCACCCCGGCCCGTGCAGCTTGTTTACGCTGGCAAACTCCTGAACGCCAAGGGGTTGCCTTGGTTGCTCAAAGCCCTGAAAACAATCACGACCCCTG
>CAMBQS010000219.1 GCA_945870015.1 Desulfocicer vacuolatum DSM 3385 | reverse complement strand
ATGAAAAAACAATCCAGACCGCCTTCCGGGAAGTGGCTGATGCTCTTGCCGTACAGGGTATGATAGACCAGCAGGTGTCTGCTCAGCAATCGCTGACCAATGCCATTGCCGATACCTATAACCTTTCCAATAAACGCTATTCAAAGGGGATTGACAGCTACCTGGGCGTCCTGGATGCACAGCGATCCCTGTTTGCTGCTCAGCAGGGTCTTATCTCACTCCGTCTGGCCCGACTCGCCAACCAGGTAAGGTTATATGCAGTATTGGGAGGAGGCGCTGAAAAATAACAGAAGCCGGGTGATTCAACTCCGAAGCGATGCAATCACCCTTTTGGGTTCTTTTAAAAATGCAAAAACATCCAGGATATGATTGCAGATCAGATCCGATGAAAACAGGGTTTCCGGGTATGCCCCCTCCTGCTGGATCAGACCGACACCTAGAGCCGCTTCCTTGACCATCAACCGGTCATTTCTTCCGTTTCCAACGCACAGGGTCTTTTCCAGCCCAAGTCCGGATGCATACTCAAGCTTGCATTCCGCCTGCCTTTGCTCCGGGATAATCACGATCTTACACCGGACGCCATGCAGGCTGGATTGAACCAGTCCAAAAGTGTCTGCCGTAACCACATGAAAATCCAGGATTCCGGACAATTCGTTGATAGCCTCACCGACACCGTCTATCAATTTTCCTCCGATGGCAAGGGTTCCGTTATAATCAAACACCACATGTTCAAGGGTGATTTTTCCCCAGCCCGGAATTTCAATTTTAAGCACGGCTTAAAGCTCCTGTTTCAATATTCGATCAAATTGATCAAAAACCTTCCGATCGGACAAGATCGTCTCGTGGTCGCAATCAAATCCAAAATGCCCCTTTGCCTCTGCAAACACCCGATCATCGATTGCTTTTCCCTTGGCGATCTTGTCCTGCTTCCCGTAAAACAGGTAGTAGTTTACCGATTCGGGAAGTCTTGCCCGCATGATTCGCTTGCCAAAAGCACTTCTTGTACCCACATCAAACCAGTTCGGCAATTTTTTAAAAGAATAACGAACAGCCGTATCTGCCGAATCAAACCCGGACCATGGGGTAGCAAAAGTAACATACAGTTTTACAAAAGAAAGCTCTTTCCTGAATTCCGGATCAATCAACATCGCTCTTGTGACAAATCCGCCGATGCTGTGTGCCGTCAATGCGATTCTGTCAAAACCATATTGCTGCTTCAGGGAAATCAGATTTTCATACAGTATCCGGGAAGCTAATGAAAGGTGCATACCAGCCGGATAGTAGAAAAACCAGGGCTGATATCGTTTCTTGTCCAGACGAATCCAGTAATGAACCCAGTTCTGGGGACTTCCCTCTGTCCCGTGAACAAACAAAACCGGTATTTTTTTCGGATCATATTTTTCCATAAAATAGATATTGGCACCATAGGCTTTCATGAAAGAGGATGGTTTCCATAATCCAGCCTCTGCATTTTTCAATGAAAACATTTCATCATAGATTTTTCGGGCCTGGCCGTTCTTTCCCAGATAGGTTATGGCATTTATATCATCCCGGAATGACAGTTCCCCGGGAAACGGGATCTTTTGAGCTGCCTTGATATCGGTTACCAGACGGAGGCCTTTTTTGACTTCTCCCTTCTGGATCAGAATCTCTTCTCCGTTGTTGAAGATGCCGGAGACTTCCGAACCCTCAAAAAAAGTGTCATTATTGCTGTCGCTGATGGCATACAGCCGATACTTCCCTTCCGGAACGTACATCATGAAGGGACCTGCATGATCCAGAAGAATATAATCCTGAACAGAATCACTGGAAAAAGAAAGCGGGAATGCAATCACCAGAACCGGGTAATCATACTCCTCCCTGCTGATGACCTCTCCCATGATAAGCGCTGAATTATAGATTGTTCCGGCAGTCTCCCCCTCTTCTCTTGCCGGATTTTCCGCAACAGCGCTGTCCCGCTGCTGAATGTGGAAAAACCCGCACGCCCACATTGAAAATACTATGAGAAGAATCAAAAGGATCTGAATCCTTCGACTCTGCTTCCGGCAGACCGATAGATGTCTATCTGGCTGCACTCTTAAGAAATTCAACAATATTTTCATACCGGCGCTCCCGTGCCAGATCCAGGGCGGTTTTGCCTTCCAAATTCCGTATGGTCTGATCTGCACCTTTTTGAACAAGTTTTTGCACAATATCGATATAGCCGTCATACGCAGCTCTCATTAAAATGGTAAATCCCTGCTTGTCACGAATATCCAGATTGATTTTTTTCTCCAGCAGAATGGGTATGATTTCCATATACCCGTTCATAAACGCTTTGATTAAAGCGGTTTCTCCAAGATGGTTCCGGATATCCGGATCAGCGCCCCTGTCCAGCATCAGTTGGATCATTTCAATTGCGTAATAATCCACGGCAAGCATCAATGGAGTGGTACCGCTGTCATCTTTCTGATTCAGATCCGCCCCGTGTTCGATCAATGATCGGGCAATTTCATCGTTGTTGTATTGCAAAGCAAGATGAAGAGCTGTTTCTCCGGCAGTGTTTGCACTCCGGAGATTGCATTTTCTCGATAGGAGATGATTCGCAATTACCTTATTGCCATACCGGATAGCCGTCATCAGGGGAGAATAGCCATCTCCATCGTGCATATCCAACTCCGCACCCCGTTCCAGTAAAAAAATAACAAATTCCGTTTCATCGTTCGTGATTGCAATCTGCAACGGGAAATTTCCGGAAAGGTCTTTTTTATTGATTCCCGCCCCCTCGTTGACAAGCAGAACCGCTATATCCATATACCCGTTCTGGATAGCGGACATCAAGGCGGTAGACCCGTCTTCATCCATGATATTCAGATCTGCTTTTTGCTGAATCAGATACTCCACCATTCCCAGATGTCCCTTTTGCGCTGCTAAAATAACCGCAGTCTGTCCATAGGGATCGGTTGTGTTGATGGGTATGATGTTTTCTTCAATCATCCGCATGACCTGAATAATGTCATTGCCGGAGACAGATACAAAAAAATAGGTTTCAGGGTCATCATAATGATCAAAAAAATCGGTATAGTGCGGCTTCAGATTGATGGAGGTGCAGGAAACAAAACAATAGATACAGATACCTGCCATCAGAATCAAAAAAGGTATGTTTTTCAGCCGGATCATGAGTTCGCTTATCGGGTTTGAATTTGTGAAATCGTAAATACCCTTTTATAGTCGCTTCCCGATGGATGGTCAATACGTTTCATTTCCTCGTTTCACTTCCTCCTTGACAGAGGTGTGTGTATCTGGTAGCTTGGTAATACCACCAGCCAGAAAAGGAAAATAGATGATACCCAGATTAAAACCAGTGAAAACCGATTCATTAAAAGAAGTCTGCGTTACCCGTTTTGAAGAGTTGATCATTTCCGGAAAATTGTCTCCGGGGCAGAAACTTCCCTCGGAAAGAGAACTGGCCATTCAGCTTGGTGTCAGCAGGCCGGTTGTCCATGAAGCGCTTGTGGATATTGCAGCCAAGGGGCTGGTTTCCCTGAAGCCCCGGATTGGTTCGGTTGTCAATGATTACAGAAAAGAAGGCTCTCTTGCCCTCTTGAATTCCCTTGTCAACTATCATGACGGGAAACTGGAACCAAAACTTCTGGAAGGGCTGCTGGACATGCGAGTTCTGTTTGAAACCGAAAATGCAAAACTGGCGGCCAGGAATCGTACCGATGAACAGACCGGAGAACTGAATCAGCTTGTTCAGCAGGAACAGGATGCTGCCCGTAATGACATATCCCTTCTGACGGAACTGGATTTTCAATTTCACCTGCTTCTTGCCATTTCAACCGGTAATCCAAGCTATCCTCTTCTCCTGAACTCATTCAAACAGGTTTATACCAATCTTACCGGACTGTTTTTCAGCATGCCCTCTGTGACTCCAACCGTTCTGGACCTTCATGATCAACTGTCCGCAGCCATCGAAAAAAAGAGTGAAAAGGATGCTGTCCATGCAATGACCCGTCTGCTTGCCCATGGCGAAAAAATCCTGAAAGAAATCATAACCCCATAAGGAGAAAACCCCATGACCTTACCAGCGCTGCAAAAAGAAATTCCGGAGATCAAAAAACCCAAAAGCCTGTCCGGCAGAATCTCCTGGCTCAGGGACTACTATTTCAAGGGAACCGAGCGGGCCTGGAACAATGAATACACCGCATGGACCACCGGAACCCCCTGGGATATCCAGTTCAATGAAATGACATTTTATATTGTTCCGGAAACCTATATGCTGATGCAGACCATGGTGAGTTCCTATCGCCAGGCAGCCAGACCGGTCTCTCTGGATAAGAATTTCTGGTCCTGGACTCTGCCGGAAAGAAGGGCATGGTTTGTCAAGGAAACCATGGTGAACTTTGTGCCCAAGGAGATCCTTCCCGGAGACCTGGTCGCCGGCGGGCGATTCAATGTCCAGACCTCTCTTTGTCTGAACCGGAAAGAGCAGAAACAATACGATAAACTGACAACCGGAAAACATGGTGCAAGGGCGGCAATGAAATGGTTCCATGATCATGGGTACGGCAATTCCGGTGCCACGAGCGGTCACCTGATTCCCGGTCATGAAAGGGCGCTGCAGATCGGCTGGAAAGGCATTCACGAAGATATCAACCGCAAGTACAATCAACTGAGTCAGTCTGAGAAAAACAGCAGCAAAGGGTCTCAGTTGCGCGCCATGCTCACCGCAGCCACCATGCCAAGAGATTTTTCTGCAGCCTATGCAAAATTATGCCGGAATCTGGCCAAACAGGAAACAGACCCGGCCCGGAAGGAAGAGTTCATGCAGATGGCTCAAAATCTGGATCGTGTCCCATGGGAACCCCCGAGAACTTTCTGGGAAGCGGTTCAGGCGCTCTGGATCACCCACATGCTGATCATGAGCGATGAGAACTATCCTGGTCCGGGAATCTCTTTCGGTAGAATCGACCAGTATCTCCTTCCCTTCTGGGAATATTCCCTTGACAAGGGGATGAACCGGGAATTCGGGAAGGAGATCCTGAAGTGCTTCTGGATCCATTGCAATACTGCCTATGATGCCATGATCCGGAACGGCAACCAGGGGATTACCGCCGGATTCGGGCAGCTCATCACCCTCTCCGGCATGGGCAAGGGTGGGAAAGATCTGACCAATGACCTTACCTATGCCTTCCTGGAAGTGATCGATGAAATGACTCCAATATTAGAACCCAAGCCCAATGTAAGGCTGCATCGCAATTCACCGGAACCACTTCTGGATAAAGTAACGGACATGATCTCCTCAAGTCAGGGCGCTCCCTTTCTGCTCAACTTTGACGAGCGATCTATGGCCGGAATGATGCTGGAGGCAAAAATGTCCGGTATCAGCCATCTCATCAATGAAAATAATGTTTTCAACTATGCGCCGGTGGGATGCCTTGAAAACACTATGGTGGGAAATGACCGCTCCGGAACGGTTGACAACAACCTGAACCTTTTAAAAGCAGTGGAACTGGCCATGACCGGTGGAAAAGATCTTCTCCCCTACCGGAATCCCATGACCGGCAAAGTGGAAAAAATCACCCAGGACGGCCCGGATACAGGTGATGCCACCGGTTTTCAGACCTGGCCGGAATTCTGGAAAGCGTTTGAATCCCAAGTCCGGTATATCATCCAAAAATGTGTGGATCTGTATGAACGCTCCGAGTCGATACGGAAAGAGTATTTCAACACGCCCTACCTGTCCTGCCTTGTGAAAGGATGTGCGGAAAAAGGCCTGGATGTCACCCAGGGAGGGGCGGAAATCAGCTATACCACCATTGAAGCCGTCACGTATGCAACCACGGTGGATTCGCTGCTGGCCATAAAATACCTGGTGTTTGATGAAAAAAAATGCACCCTGTCTGAATTGATCCAGGCATTGAAAGACAACTGGCAGGGGCATGAAATCCTCCAGGCCATAGCCAAAAACAAAGCCCCCAAGTACGGTAGGGATGATGATGATGCAGACCGGTTGGCAACGCAGGTGATGGAACTCTGGTGCGAGGAGACCTGGAAGCATACCACACGCTCAACCGGACGGAAATTCAGGCCCGGGATGCTGAGCTGGAACTACTGGGCAGGAGATGGATACGTCATGGCGGCGAGCGCGGATGGCCGCCGGAAAGGGCA
>CAMBQS010000218.1 GCA_945870015.1 Desulfocicer vacuolatum DSM 3385 | reverse complement strand
AACCTTTTCGATCAAAAAAGATCCCATTAAGATGAGTGAAATATTATTGCCGAAATGAGTGGCCATCGGAATCAAACTGTTTCTCAAGGCATGTCTGAAAACCGCACTTTCAAATGAAAGTCCTTTTGCGATGGCAGTACGTACATAATCGGATGCAAGGTGATCCATCAATGTGTTTTTCATTAAAAATGTCATTACAGTGAATGATCCCACCATATAGGCAATCAAAGGCAGGATTGTATGCAGGAGAAGATCCCAAACCTTCCCCATTACGGTCATATCCTGGAAATCATCACTGACAAATCCTCCCAATGGAAAAATTTCCCATTGAGATGCAAAGAGAATCAGCAGAAGCACGCCAACAACCCAACCCGGAATTGCATATCCGATAAAGACAATAATGGATGAAATATTATCAAAGTGGCTTTTATGCCGGATTGCCTTGGTTATGCCCAGAGGGATACAAACTCCGTACACCAGCAGCAAAGATATGGAACCAAAATATAATGATATCGGGATACGGTCTCGAATCATATCCCATACCGGATCATAGTAGCGCGTAGACACGCCGAGGTCTCCGGTCAATACCTTGCTTAGCCAGGAAAAATAACTGACAAGGACCGGCTTGTCAAAGCCATAGTATTTTTTGAGTTCTTGAATTTGTTCCTCTGAAAGGGGTTGTGTCTGATTCTCGGCGGAAGGTCTGGTCGAGCTTAGACCTGTTTTCTGCATTCTCGCTTCTGCGATCATCCGCTCAATAGGACCGCCCGGAACAAACCGGGTGATGGTAAACACCATGATGGTGATCCCTATAAATGTCGGAATAATCAATAGCAATCGCCGGAATAAATATGCTGTCATACCCTGCCTTTTTAATTTCATCCTGTTGAGCCAATTTCAAAACGATTGAAAAGCGTCACACCGGCGAAAGCCGATGTCCAAAAAAAAATTGAAAATACTGGATAGTGTTACGCTTTACTTCGTGTCCGGCTTTCGCCGGAACGACAACAACAGACTTTTGAAATTGGCTCTGTTCTATTTACTATATGAAAGCACTAAACAGATCAAGATGCTATTCTCTGATCACGCTATTATAAAAACAAAAAAGGGAATAGCATGACAAACACAACATGCTACTCCCTTTATTAACAATAAGATATAAGTTGATCTACCGTTTTGAGAACTGGAACCGTGCTCGAGCGCCTTTTTGCCCGTATTTCTTTCTTTCCTTGACACGCGGATCTCGCTTGATAAAACCAGCTTTTTTTAATACTCCACGCAAATCAGGATCAGCCAGTATCAAGGCTCTTGTGATACCATGCCGGACAGCACCTGCCTGACCGGATAAACCACCACCCTTGACCTTGACTTTGATATTGAACGATTCCAAATTATTGGTAAGGATTAAAGGCTGTTTCAAAATAATCTTTGAAGTTTCAACGGTGAAATACGCCTCAATCGGCATTTCATTTACAATGATTTCACCTTTACCCGGTGTAAGCCAGGTCCGTGCAATCGCATTCTTACGTTTTCCAGTTGCATAATAAACAATACTCTTTTCCATACAAGTCCCCAAACAATATGAAGTGATATTTTTTTATAAACCAAGAGCCTCAGGCTTTTGCGCGACATGGGGATGTTCAGACCCGGAATAAACCCTCAATTTTTTCAACATCTGCCGGCCAAGTCTGTTTTTCGGAAGCATTCCTCTGACAGCGATACGGATGATATCTTCCGGCTTCTTTTCCAGAAGATTTTTCGCAGTGATTGCTGTAATCCCACCCATCCAGCCGCTATGACGGTAATAGGTTTTTTGATCCCATTTTTTGCCGGTCAATGTGATCTTTTCCGCATTGATAACAACAACCGAATCTCCCATATCCGCATGAGGTGAAAAAAGAGGTGTATCTTTCCCTCTGAGTCGTCCTGCGATTGCAGATGCCAGCCTTCCAAGTACAGCCCCTTCTGCATCTACCAAAAACCAATTGCCAAGTTTATCTGTTTTATTTGCGCTATATGTATATTTTTTCACAATCCTGTCTCCTATCTCAAAAAAAGAATCTAATACTATTAAAGGAAAGTTCAACCGCTGTCAAGAAAAAATATAATTCAATTGACATTTTATGAATTTCTCCTTTTTTCTCTGGGTGTAATCAAAACTGTTGGGTAATTGAAACCCAACACTTTTAATTGCACCCTTTTTCTCTTGCCCAATTGACATTTCCCATGTTTTCAAGATAAAGATACATTTATAAAATAAATGTACAGAACATCCTCATTCATACTCTCCTGGAAAATACAATGGGAGCAAACCCAATGAATCCTCTTGAAGTTGAAGTTAAATTCCATATTTCCAACCTGTCTGATCTGAGACATCGTATACTTGAACTGGGTACGAAATCTCAAGGCCGGTTTTTTGAAACCAATATCCGGTATGAAGATGCACAGAACAGCTTCCTTCAAAGAGAATCCATCCTGAGGCTTCGAAAAGACCGGAAATCGACGCTTACCTTCAAGTCAAAATCACCAGGTCAAAACCAGGAGTTTAAAATCCTCCGGGAACTTGAAGTTGAAGTCAGTGATTTTCACATCATGCAAAATATCCTTGAAGCCATTGGCTTTCATGAAGAACAGATATATGAAAAATGGCGTGAGACCCTGATCCTGAACGATCTTATTTTTTGCATTGATACCATGCCTTATGGTAATTTTTTAGA
The DNA here is from genome assembly GCA_945870015.1 of Desulfocicer vacuolatum DSM 3385. Taxonomy (GTDB): domain Bacteria; phylum Desulfobacterota; class Desulfobacteria; order Desulfobacterales; family SURF-7; genus QZKS01. The sequence goes on along the minus strand of CAMBQS010000218.1, from coordinate 3,438 downwards.
AATTGAAGGAAAGGGAAATGAAATTATTGAATCTGCTCAACGATTAAACCTGTGCTGGGGAGATCGAATTCTTGCCAACTATCTGTCCATCTTTGAAAGGATTAAAACAAAGCTCAATTTATCCTTCTCAGATGTTACATTTGAGAATTTCAAACCTCTCGGTGCATCCTTTGGCCCGATCATTCAATCTTTTCAAGAAGGTAAAAAAGATTAAATGGTTATACTGTTCATGACCGCATCTCTTTTATCCACTTCTCTTTCATCTATTGAAAAAAAAGTTACCCCTGCATTCAGCAATCCACCGCATTCCACTGTCAGGCTGTTGCAATGAACAATCCCCGTGCAACTGCCTGTTGATAAAATGACAAGTTCCTTTGAAGCCCGAACTCTTCCTTCAAATACACCACCAATTGTTAAACTGGCGACTTCAACATCGGCAAATACAGCTCCATCTTCGGCAATAACGATTTTCTCACCAACAAGATTTCCCTGAACCCTCCCACGAATAACCAGATTCCCTTTACTGGATATTGAGCCATCAAAAACAAGATCCTTATCGATAATCGATAAATTTTTTGACTTGTCTTTCATGATGCATCTCCTGAAAACAGTTTAAAATAGACAGACCCCATGATCTCATCACCCCTCTGAACATCTAGCCGGTATTGATTTTCAGACATGTTTGCGGGTGTATCCGTCAGAATATCTATCGGTATCTTATTCTTTATCTCTACATATTGTTTGGTCATTCCTGGACCACTCCAATAGGCTTTGACATCCATCCTGTTTTCAACATTGGTTATAATATCCACCAAATGGACTCTTTCATCCGATCTCAGATTCACAACATCACCAGGTACAAGGCATTGTTTTTTATGATTCCCAGTTTCAATAACAATATAATTAAACGTTGCTTCTTCTAATTCAAAAAACAACTTACCAACCGTTTCCCTTCCGGACAACACAACCACCTGATAGCCCGTGCCCTTTTTTTCCGTCGAATAGTCGGCCAACAGATCGGATTTGGTGTCAATGACATACCCCCTGTCTTCACCTGTATTATTGTCCTTATCTCCGACAAAGCCTTTAAAATTAACCACCAGCTTAGAGGGATCATATAATCCGGTGATGATATCCTCGATCAGAATTTTATCCCCTTGAATCAGTTTCACTTGATCATTGTCCCGAAGAATACTTTCTCTTCCATTGATCTTCACTTTAAAAAAAAGATATGGCGGCCTGGATTCGTGCTGCTTTGCAACCGAAACCTCATGGGCAAACCGATCCCTGTCTTCTGAAAAAGAGAGATATATATTCCCACAGGGATAAAAATCTTTTCTTGCAACAATTCTGGTAGGCTTTTCAATTTTTATTTTTTTACGGGTATCATTGAACGTTCCTATACCGATAATATCAGCGCTCAGACCCCGTTCATAGTTTGCCTCGATATGGGATACCATAATCATATCTCCGGGTTTAACAAACAATGTCTGCTGATTCTCCACAAGAATCGGAAGAGAGTCATTGACGGAAATAATCAGATACCGCAACTCCGGATGATCCAGATTAATGCCCGGTGTTTCCGGGATGATACCAAGCTCCTCCATAAAAGCATTGATCGCCCAATTATGATGAAGCACCTTTTCTTCCAAAGGAAGTGACTTGCTGGTTTCCACTCCAAATGCCGGAATACCGCAAGTATACAGGGCATAGTATGTGGCTGATTTTCGCTGTTCCTTGTGAATAGATGATTTTTCTTTGGTATTATGGTTATTAAAATGAAAATGGTACAGTGGATTCTTGATCTTTCTGTTAATTTTTTCTGAAACGATTCTGGCCATCTCACCCAGACTAATCCCCCGACCATTCCCTTCTGCCATGAAACTCTCACAATCCGCAATTATGGACTGACCATATCGTTCTGGATTCTGTTCCTGACTGATCCATTTATCCGAATAAAACCCCGATCCATCATGAAGGTTCAGCAGCAAGTCGGACTCTGAAATCAATTTTTTGAGAATTGCAACAATCTCGGTTTCATAGGTATGGGTGTCATCTTCTGCAAACTTTCGATTCATATCCTGATTCACTTTCCTTTTGTTTAACATAATGGAAAGAAAATTTGCTCTTGGAACAACAATCAAGTTTCCCTTTGATAATGAAAAGTCTGCATAGAGATCTGCCGACAAAAATCCCCCTGGTTCATCTCCCTGAATTCCACCGATCAGCATCAGTGTTTTTCCAGGTTCATTTCCAAAACTTTTATAGACATGCAATTCATGATCTGTTCCTTCAAAAAAGACGGTGTGACTTTTCTTTGCTTGAACAGGATGGACACTGAGCAGTACCATAATACCGACACACAAGATCATAATGATTATCGACTTCATATTTCTTTCCTTACTTGGGGCTATCATGAGCTGACGGATTCCGGTTTTCCAATCCAATACAGCCGGTTGATTCATAATGAAAATTTTTTTTCAAGAACCGGCCTTTCCTGTATATCAAACACAAAAACAGAAGCGGTTTTTAATTGCCCCAATGGAATTTGAGTTTTGGATCGGAAATAAACTGTTTTAAATCGGGATATCCTGAAAAACTGTCCTTCTTTCGCATGAATGGGATATCCCTCCTTCAGCTCGGCCGGAGGAACGGAAAACCAGGTATTCTGATCATTTTCATCCGGCTTTAAAACAATAAATATATAACCGGAAGCGGTTTTGACAGACGGGTCAATATTGCTGATGACAAAACTGATTTTAAGCGAATCAGGAGATCCAGACCCCTGGTTGATGTTGAAATTGGTAACACCAAGTTTTGTTTGCTGAACAGATTCTTTTATTGTTTCTTTTTCTTCCTCTTGAACCGGATGAGCATCCGCTATCACGTCCACCGTCTGCTTATTTTCACTGGATCGTATGGTTTGTTCTACTCCTGATGGCGACTTCTTTTCATGGTCTGATTCTTTTTCCGACTCTGTCCGTTCAACCCTTGCCAAAAATATATCCATTTCATTTCGGAGGCTTTTATTCTCTTTTATGGATTCTTCAAGTTTATCTTTCAGCCGAATATTTTCATTCTGATGGCTGCGATAAAGAGCAAACAATGAGATGGAACATCCGATAAAAAAAAGAAGTGAGATAATGATTATAATCGCAGCGCTTTTCAACCATTGAAAGGATATCATTTTCCCATGGTCATCAACTAACAGCAGATGCCAATTTCTGCCTCTCCTGTTCTGAATTGGAGAATCCGGTTTTGTTATATCTTTTTCCATCGTTCTCGATAAATTTTCCACTGACCGTTTTCACGTTTGAATATCAATTCTTTTGTACCCACAGCGCGATACCCGCTGGATTTATAGTTCTGAATAAAGGTTGCCGAGCTTGTTTTCACACCCGCCTTAACTACAAGATTTTCTTTTGAAACAGATATGTA
>CAMBQS010000217.1 GCA_945870015.1 Desulfocicer vacuolatum DSM 3385 | reverse complement strand
TGAAGTGACAAGATGAACCGTGCTTTTTTCTTTTGCTTCTTTTTCGAAAGTCTTGGATATCTGGATATATTCCAAATCTTTTGTGTTTTGAATCCGGACGATACGTACAGAATCCGCTGATTGCGCTCCGCATGTCTGCATACAGGCTTCCAAGGCCGGAAAATCGGATTCAAGATATATGGGAATGGCTGCTTTTTCCGGTGAAATAGCGGCAATTGAATTGGTATAGGTTTTTTTTAAATCAAGGGCATCTACAAGCCTTTTTGTTGTAAAATCAGCAAGGCCGATCCCATTTCCATTTCCATCGGAATTGGGTGAAAGATCACGCACAAAAATTCGTTTCACACGAGGAAAGATTTGAAAATCACCGGTGATGTCCCGGTGCCGTCCGGTAACATTGGAGTCCATTCCGATTCCGCTGATATCTTTACCAATATGGTCAATTATCAGGATATCAATTTCTGGAAAGGGAATGCGGGCCAGATACTGATTGGCTTTTTGTAAAAGGGCTTTTTCACGGTTAATCAGTATATCCGGGGGCATTGCCTCAATATGGGCGGGCTTGCCATAACCATCTTCAACGATTCCGACTCCACACAGGATGTTGCAGTTTTTCAGGATAAAATTAGCAGCTTCTTCTATAATTCCAAAAGAGTGGTGGACTGCTTTGTTGTGGATTTCAACAGCGCCATGTTTTTTCCCCAGCCCCACAACCAGTATCTTGCATATTCCGCTTTCGATTTCCGCACGGAATTTTGTGTGTGGTTTGATCCGGTTGATTGCAACAATATGGTCACAGGAGAGAGCGGCTGAAGAAAAGAAGATACGCGCTTTCCCATCCAGGGTTCCAATCTCCTTCACATCCATGTCCGATACAACTGGTACGCCCATGGAAGATTGGGAAATCCCGTAGGAGTTTAAAAGTGATTCCTGAGATTCAGAAGTTCCACCTCCATGGCTTCCCATCGCCGGAACGATGATGGGCTTCAATCCTAGATGAAGCAAGAAACAGATGGTCTCCTTTACAATACGATCCAGATGATAAATTCCTCTGCTTCCTACGGCTACGGCAACACTCTCTCCAGAGGTGACCTGCTTTTTTTGAATGCAGCTCTGAAGCGTTTCCCATATTTGACGCTGAATATCCATTTCCGGGGCTCGATCCAGGTCTTGTTGAATCATTGCCATTGAAGGAAAAGGAAGCTGATCTATACGGTTCATTACATTCATAATGGAAGGGAATATTTTAATGGTTATTGTGGGAGAGAGGAGACTAAGGGTATAAAACCCCCGGTCTCCTGTATAAAAAAGGCCGGGGGTAGTTTTTTAGATTTCCTCTATTGTTATGGCGTCTTCTTCACATACTTCAACGCAGCTTTCACAGCCTAAACATTCTTCAGCGTTCACTGGAAAGGATTTTCCATTTTTCATCTCAAACACTTCTACAGGACATACATCTACACACTCTTCACAGCCTGCACATTTTTCTTGGTCGACAACAGGATTAAAAGCCATTATGAATCCTCCTTATAAGTTAAAAAAATAAATAGGTTATCTTAATCCAACCATGCATTGTTCACGATTATAGAGAAAATTGATTATACTAGTTACTCTGCTGAGTCAAGCTTTCTTCTGTTTTTTTTAAAAGAATGAAGCGGTCTTGCATTTACATATCCTTTCATCTGTTTGTAATTGAGCCAATTTCATAAGTCTGTTGTTGTAGTTCCGGCGAAAGCTGGACACGAAGTAAAGCGTAACAATATCAAGTATTTTTAGTTCTTTTCTGGACATGGGCTTTCGCCGGTGTGACGCTTTTCAATCGTTTTGAAATTGGCTCAAATGTATAATTTATTGTAGAATTCCAATGATTGTATTTCGAAAAGATTCCTTACGCGGTTTCATGTCATGTAAAGGTTGTTTCGTAAGCCTGGAAAAAAATGCTTCCGGATGGGTATCCGGGATAATTCGGAACTCTGAATGAACTCCGATTTCACCCTGGCCTATCAAGCTGTTCCAGGCTTTTTGATGATTGGATGATGACCATTCTTCTGTCTGAAGAGAGGAAAGCAGTTCGGCAAGCTCCTGACACTGTTTTCCGGATGTCGATTCCGCAATATGAACCGGAAAGCCTTGTCCAACCATTTCCGCTTCCGGGGAAAGATCCAGAAGATGCTCCCAGACACTCCGAGAACTGGTGATCAGGATATTGGAAGGGAGTTCATCATCCTGTTTCATCAATGTGTACCATGACGATAGCCGTTCCTGGGTCATATAGAGGCCAAGATCCGGCATGCTGTCTGATAATGGTTCACAATGATCATCGATTACCTGGAAGTCATCGTCTTTCAGACCCTTGAAGAGTGATTTTTCCTTGTTCGCAATGGATTGAACATTCTGAATCATCTCCAGATGATTTTGATCATATTGCTGTGCGATCTGCAGAAAAAGCCTGGCTGCAAAAACCCTGTCCGGAGATGATTTTGTTTTGGATATATTTTGAATGTCAGACCGGATTTGAGTTGACCATGAATCGTCGTATAAATAGGGGCCTTCTGTCCGATGTTTGAGGTAAGATTTGATATTCTGTTGATGTGTCTTTCCCCATTCGATATGTTCTTTATATGCGGCCATGAGTTTGTCTTCATCTTTTTGAACCGGTATCCGGATATCCAGCTTTCCGCTTGCTGAAAGCGCTTCCATTTTCAATGGTATGGATCTGGTAGATGGAAGATAGATGGTAAGTTGTTCGATGATCGCTGATAATTTTTCAGCGTTCTGTTTTGCAATACAGGTAAACGGGAAATAAATTGCATTCATGTGTTGAATCCTTCACATTCTGTTATCCATAAACAACTGGAAAATTTTGAATGATAATCTGTCAGGGGTTACGCATTTTCATATTATGGGTCAGGGCAGTGACGATTTCCTGAAAAACCTGGGTTTCATCATTGGATGCCTGAATGATTTGAAATCGATCCGGTTCCTGCTTTGCAAGGGTGAGGTATCCGGATCTGACTTTTTCATGAAAGGCAAGGGTTTCTTTTTCAAACCTGCATTCCTGAATGGCCCGGGATCCATTATCCAGACAGTGCAAGGCCCTGTTAAGCCCGACTTCAACAGGCAGATCAAAGAGCAGTGTCAGATCGGGTTTGATTGAATCCAGTACAATCCGGTGAAGCTGTTCGATCACTTTCATATCCAAACCCCGGGCAAACCCCTGATAGACAGTTGTTGCATCAAAGAATCGATCACAGATAACCGTTTTCCCTGCGGATAATTCAGGCTTTATGATGGATTTCAGATGCTGGGACCGGTCTGCGGCATACAGCAGCAGTTCGGCCAGCGGATCCAGATTCTTATTCTCGGGGTTTAAAAGAATTGCACGTATCTGCCTGCCGATTTCGGTTCCACCGGGTTCCCGTGTAGTGACACAGTCATGTCCATTTTCATTTAAAAATTTTACAATATTGGATACCTGTGTTGTTTTTCCGGAACCTTCTATCCCTTCCAGTGTAATAAACATGCTTTTCCTATTCTTTTGAAACACTGAATTTTTCTAATATTTTCAGCTCGTCTATCAAAGCGTAATCCGTCATATCACACTTGATCGGTGTAATGGAAATGTAATTTTTGTTCAGATTCGATGTATCTGACCCAGAGTCAACGATCCCATTTTTTATTTCAGCGCCATGCCAGTAGTAGGCCTGGTTCCGAGGGTCTGATTTTTTATCAATGTATTCATTATAAAACAAGAGATCCTGATGGGAGATCCGGATATCCGGATAACGATCTATCGGCAGATCCGGGAAGTTTACGTTCAGAAACGTCCCGGCCGGAAGGCGGGTTGCGGCCATCTGTTCGATAAGGCTAAGCATAAACAGGGCTGCATCATCCAGATGGATTGGATCATGCCCTTTTATGGAAACTGCAATGGAAGGAATTCCATACAGACAAGCCTCTCTGGCAGCAGCCACTGTTCCTGAGTAGTTGATGTTGACACCGGTGTTGGCACCAGGATTGATTCCGGAAATAACCAGATCCGGTTTTCGGGGAAGGAGTTCAAGGATGCCCAGTTTGATGCAATCCACCGGAGTTCCACTGACTGCATGCCCCCAATCCTGTTCAGTAAACAGGATCTTTTTTGCCCGGATCGGCGTATTCAGAGAAATACCATGTCCGACTGCGCTTCTTTCACGATCCGGAGCAATCACGGATACTTCATGCTTTTGGGAAAAAACCTTATGTACAGCCAGCAGTCCTTTGGCCAGAATTCCATCATCATTTGTTAAAAGGATGTTCATTTTTTTCCATCTCCATTTTTCTGTTGATTTTATACCAGACATCCAATTTTTTATACACTGCAAAATAATATTGTTTTTTTAAAAAAATATGATATGATCCCAGCAATTATAAAAGGATCCGTTTGTATGCGGATCGGTTTCGTTCTAAAGGGTAGATCCATTTGTCAAAGTGGCACCCAAGTCTGGAACAAAGAGAAAATTTAAAAGGAGGGTGTATTACAATGGCTAATGGAATCGTAAAATGGTTTAACAGCAGTAAAGGCTATGGCTTTATTGAGCCGGAAGATGGTCCGGATGTATTTGTTCATCATTCAGGAATCAATTCAAATGGCTTCAGAACGCTGAATGAAGGCGACCGGGTTACATTTGATATTGAGCAGGGCAAAAAAGGTCCGGCTGCTGTTAATGTTACCGTAGTTTAATTATTTTATTTCTCAGAAGTTTATAAGGGTATTTTCCGACAGATCGGGAAATACCCTTTTTTTTATGGAAACAGGGTATCTGTTTTCCTGGGGTTGTGAAAAATGATCATTCTTCCTGATTCGCAAGTCCGTGCAGCATGGGGAATATCTTGTGAATCAGCTTGTGGCATGGGTAATGATGTATCTCTTCCGGAAGAATCCACTGGTGTTCTGCCGGGCCGTTCAGGCAGATCTCTCCGGATTTGTAAAAACAGAGATAAACAGTTGCTGTAACTTTGAAATGCGTATAGGCATGGCCGGCGGTTCCAATTTTTTCCTTTACGCTGATCCGGATACCGGTTATCCGGCGTATCATGTCTGCAAGCTGTTTTTCAGGTTGTGTTGTTTGCCGTTGCTGTTCATAACCGGGAAACTCCCACATACCTCCTAACAGACCTTCAGCCGGACGACGGAGAAGAAGGCATTTTTCTCCGTGGAACACGATTGCATAGTTCATTTTTTTAAGAGGGACGGATTTCCGGTCAACCCTTACAGGGTAGTTCCCGACCTGGTCTGCCTGAAAAACCATGCAGAATTCCTGAACCGGACAATCGCTGCAAACTGGATTTCCGGGTTTGCATATCCTCTGTCCCAGTTCCATCATGGCCTGATTGAAATCTCCGGGTTGTTCATGATCCAGAAGCTTTACAGCGTAGGTTTCAAAGTGGTTTTTTTCACCTGTGTCATTGATTGGTGTCGCATCCATAAACAGCCTTGCCAGAACCCGTTTCACATTTCCATCAACGACTGCTGCAGGAATGTGAAAACTGATGCTGGCAATGGCCGCAGATATGTATCCGCCGATTCCGGGAAGCCGGCGCAGTTCTTCCCGTGTATCGGGCAGCCTGCCTTGAAATTTTTCACAGATGATCTGAGCGGCCTTGTGCATGTTGCGCGCCCTTGCATAATAGCCAAGGCCTTCCCACAGTTTTAAAACCTGCTGTATATCCGATCCGGCCAGTTTTCCGGCATCCGGAAATTTTACCATGAACCGGTTGTAATACGGGATAACGGTTTCGATCCGGGTCTGCTGGAGCATCACTTCCGATACCCACACCCGGTACGGGTCATCTGTTTTCCGCCAGGGCAGGTCCAGACTGTTTTTCTGATACCAGAGGGTAAGGGATTGTTGAATTTTCTGAATTCTATTTTTTTTCATCTTCATAGCTGTTGTATTCAGGTTGCATGCCCGATGTTTTTGATATGCATATCATGAACAGCGGAAAGAACCAATTGTTCATCCTTTAATTCCCCCCTGGAGGGGGGATTCAGGGGGGTGTGAATACTATGTTCCAATGCAAATTCCATATTGATTTTTTTCTTGGTTTCAGAGATATAGGTTTATGGCAAAGAACGTTGTTTTTTGGATCATAACATTTTATCAAGGGAGGTAAAA
>CAMBQS010000216.1 GCA_945870015.1 Desulfocicer vacuolatum DSM 3385 | reverse complement strand
ACTCCGACCATCAACCAGCAGTTTATTTATGATGCTTTGGGCATAAAAAAGCAGCCGTTGAAAAAGGTAAGAATCAAAAATCCGCTGGCCAAAAAATAAAAGCTGACCCAAGAAAAAGAAAATGTAGTGAGGAAAAATTCCGTGTTTTTCATGTATCAATATGAATTCATAGCGTTTTTAAAAAAATGTTGTCGAACTTGGGTTAACACAACTAAAAAAATGCGTATTTGACAGGACACACATTTTGGATACCAAAATGTGTGTCCTGAAAATTTATAATAATAAATTGTATTTATTCGGTATTTTAAATTTTAATAATTGTTTGACATGTGTATTATTTTTTTGTATATTGTATACAATATACAAAAATTCTTACAAGGGACATCACGCCATGGCTTTTACGATACCGAATAACCTCAGTGAAAGTGTTATGAGGGAAATGAGTGAGAAAATCATTCTGGGCGAACTAAAACCTGGGGAGCGGATACTGGAAACCAAACTTGTAGAAGAGCTTGGTGTAAGCCGCAGTCCGATACGGGAAGCGCTGCGGTTGCTGGAAAAAAACAAGCTGGTTGAGATAATTCCCCGGAAAGGAGCGCGGGTTACCGAGATTACGCCTGAAAATATCGAATGGTTTTATGATATTTTTGAAGCCTTGTACGGCATGGTTGCCCGCAAGGCGACCGAACTCGCAACGGAAAAAGATTTTCTGCTGTTATGGGCGGCTCTTGAAAAAATCGAATGCGCGGCAAAAGAAGAGAACGTTCAGAAATATTACGATGGTATATTTGAATTTGCAGACGTATCAATGAGAGCAGCCCGAAATCCGATGTTGACGCAGATGTTGATGGAGCTTTGGCCTTATAATCGACGGATACAATACGCATCATTATCTTTCCGAAAATCAGATTTAAAGAAAAACCAGGTTTTTTTTCGGCGAATGGCAAAATATGCCAGCGAGGGAAAAACAGAACAAGCAATACAAACAATTCAAGAATATGCACGTAATGAAAAAGCCTTTGCTTTAAAAATGATCAAAGGCAAAGCCGGTAAGGCAAAAACATAAAAAGGTTATGATCTTTACGTGTGCGACTGTTCCGTTATTCCTGAGACATGGGGCTTGCCGCCGACGCTGACCCTTCTTGCTTTAGGAAAGAGGCTGACCGGTCATCTGGCATGGCCGAAAGCGGTTTTTGATTAAAAGACATCGGGATAACAACCTTGAAACGAATTGTTGAGGTAAATATTTATGATATCCGCTCCTGAAGACAAAAATCCCAAAACTATCGGGGATGATAGAACAAGGGATAGAGGTTTCTCCATGGGAAGCTTTATCACAGACATTCTGCAGACCAGGGAATGCCGCAATATGATGGATTCTCTGATGTCCGATTTCCTGAATCAATGGTCACAGGATCATTCGGCGAAAAAAGTAATTGCCAGACTGTTTCGTTTGCTGATAGGCAAGCGTATGGCAAGACCGTTGGCGGCTGGAACGGAGAAGCAATTGTACCGGCTTTTTGAAAAATCGGAATTCGTAGAGAATGCCGGTAAAACAGCACCAGACTGGATAAATTGCGCTATTGAAATCCTAAATACCTTCACTCATACCCTTGAACACCTTCCGGATCAGAAAAAGGCCGAAGTTGTTGACGATTTTTTCTCAAAAATAGATACCGGCAAGATAGCGGACACTCTCATGTCTCTGTTCCGCACAACAGGCTCGCTCCGATCCGTCAATCCAACCTACTTTGCTGAAAAAATACTTCCTCAAATTCAAAACTGGCTGGACCATACTGATTTCGGCGAACTCCGCGAGCTTTTCGACAATGCAAAGGAAGATTACGATGCGTTGATTGTTCAACTCTGCGAACTTGCTTTTGAGTATCCGGCCAAGTTTATTATTCTCCTTTCCTTTATCCCAGGGATCGCAAATTTTGCAATCCTGTTTCTGGCGAATATGACCAAACGTTTTAATACGCTTTCTCCTGACATGCTGGCGGATATCCTGCTTTCATTTTTCCGCGAGCTGGATGGGAATACAGCCGGCGATCTGCTTAACAATCTTACCGAAATTATCAGGCAGATTCACACCGGAAGCGCCCTTGTCGGAGAATCCGGGGCTCCCCGCTTCACAATGGATTTTTCAGGAAAAATGCGGGAAATTTTGAAAAAAACCGATCCGGTTTTTTTTATTAAAGCCCGAAACGCTATGATCGACGGCAAGGAAACCATACTTAAAATTTTCATGGATGTAGCTGCGGAGAATCCGGAATTTCTTGTACAACAGCTGAATCATTTGGCCGTACTTCCAAATTCAAAATCCAAATTATGGAAACGGAAAATTGAACATATTGAAGATTTACCGGAAGATGTTTCCATAAAGGCACTCAAGACAGGACTCACGTCATGGAACACGTATGACCTGGCCGATATCATCAACTCTCTGAGCCGAATGGCCAATTCGCTTCACAACAGCCACCCCGAGGTGCCGGCTTCATTCATAAGGGAATTTACGGGAGCCCTTGATCTATACGAAATTGAAGAAACCGTTCGCTGGTTGACAGCGGATATATTCCATTCTTTCCGGCCGCTGGTAAGGACTGTTTTTCCGACAATTGTGCAAGAATTTTGCGGATTCTTCACGCCTGAAGATGACGGACAGGACCAGGCGATTCAGGAAGCCAGGGAAATGCTGCGTGGATTTATCCTGAATGAGGAGGAAAAATCATGGGCATGACACTTTATGAGGCAGCCACGCAAACGGATATCGCCTCGGTGCAGGATTGGAAAGAAAAAGGCGGAAAGGTGGTCGGTTACACCTGTTCCTTCCTGCCGGTTGAGGTGTTTTACGCCGCCGAAATCCTTCCTGTCAGACTTCGCGGCATTGGCGCCGACAGCATGGAGATCGGAGACGCCTACTATGGACCGTTTGCCTGCACCTTCCCCAAGGCGTTGCTTCAGTTGGCCGGCGCTGAAAAATACCGTTTTCTTGACGGCGTCGTGATATCAAATGGGTGCGATGCCATGCGAAGGCTGGATGACTGCTGGAGAAAGATGGGGAAAGATATTGACGGCACCCTGCCCCCCTGGCTTCACTATTTCGATGTGCCGCACAAACCGGACGGCCATGCATTTGTCTGGTATACGAATCAGGTAAAAAAACTGATCGCTGCGGTGGAAAACCGGTTCAATGTGACCATATCAGACGAAAATCTGAAACAAACCATCAAAGAACAGAATCGAGTCCGCAAACTCATACTGACCATGGAGCGGCTGCGGACAACAGATCCGGTTGCCGTTTCCGGCACCGAGGCCTTTTCAGCCCTGATTGCCTCAACGGTCATGCCCCGGGATCATTTTTCGGAACTCATTTCGGATCTGATCCGGACTGCAAACAAGCGGGACAATTCTTCCCGGAAGGGCAGGAAACGGATTTTCCTGGGAGGAAGCATCTGTGATTCGGTTGATCTGGTTTCATTGATCGAAGATGCCGGAGCGGTCGTTGTGGGTGAAAACCTCTGTTTCGGCATCCGGAATGAGAATGAACTGGTAGCGGAGGATGATCATCCGGTGGAGGCGCTTACCCGTCGATATCTCTCCGGTTCAGCCTGCCCCCGTATGTTCGGCTGGTACAAGGCCCGGCTGAAAACGGTTGCGGAGAGAATCCGCGCAGCCAATGTGGATGGTGTGATACTGCAGAATATACGGTTCTGCGATATTCACGGGACGGAAAACGGCCTGATGGAAAGGGATCTTGAACAGATTGGGATCCCATGCCTGCGGATCGAAAAAGAATACGGCCCGCTGACCGAAACCGGCCGGCTGAAAATGAGGATCAGTGCCTTTATCGAACAGCTCAAATCCAGTGCTCACGATACTGCAACAACCATAACAAACAAAGGTGCGGCATGAGACCTGAACTACTGGAATACCATCTTGACTGGTTATTTGCGGCCACATTCAATATCGCCAAGAAAACCGAAAACGCCACGCCCAAAGAACTGGCAAGGCTTCTGCGGTTTGCACCCTATGACAGTGGACTTCTGACACCGCTGCTGGCGCTTGGAAAGCCGGCCATTACCTTTATCGATCTCTTCGGCGAATACTACACCAATATCGTTAACGCCAAAAAAGACGGCAAAAAGGTGGTGATGACAACATTCTGCTTTGACCCCGCCATCTTCTATGCGGTCGACAATCTGGTTCCGGTCACACTGGAAATCGGAACCGCACTGACATCCATGCTGTGGAAACGCGGTTCATATGATTTCATGGACTTCTGCACCGAAGTCGGCTTTTCGGAAACCGGCTGTTCGTCGCAGCGGGGGGCCATGGGGGCCTATCTCGCAGGCGCCGGGGCGCAGATCGACATGGTGGCCCTGAATATGGGAGGCGTCTGTGATACAAACGCCAATGCATACAGCTTCGCGGCCCAGTACCTGGATGTTCCGTATTACGGCCTTGACTACCCGGCCGAACTCACCACCAAGGAGGTTCAGGAGTATCATCATAAAGATTACCGGGAATTCATCAAATTTATCGAAACCCATTCGGGATGTAAATTCGACATCGACCGGCTCCGTGAACTTCTGGAAGAGAAAAAGATCCAGGACGCCCTGCTGGACGAACTGGAAGAAATGCAGCGCATTGTTCCCAATCCTGTGCCCGGACTGTACCATATTCTGATTTATGCATCACGGTATATCTATTCCGGCCGGAAGAAATATACCAAGATGCTGCGGGAGATGGTCGAAATTGTCCGGCAGAATGCAGCGGAGGGCCGGTCCGGATTGAACACCGGGGAAGAAAAGGTCCGGGCTTTCCAGATATACATCGACAATTACTCCTTGAATGTGGGAATGTGGGACTGGTTCGACAAAAACGGCATTTCCCACATGGGAAGCATTCTTTCACGAACATTTTCAGATGATGCCCCATACACCACAGGAATCCCCGGCACCACCTACCGAATCAACACGAAGAACCTTGATACCATGATTGATTCACTGGCGGATATCAACGCGCGCATGCCCATGACCCGCACCATCCGGGGGCCGTATGACGCACCCCACATGTGGCTCGAAGACACGATTTCGCTTGCCAAAATCTATAAGGTGGACTGCTGTATCTATAACGGCACGCCCGGCTGCCGGAATACCTGGTCAAATGTCAAACTGATTGCCCGGGATCTCGAAGAGGCCGGTTTTCCCACGCATCTGGTTTATGCGGATTCTTTTGACGGACGGGTGGAGAGCTGGGATACGACGGTAATGAGAATGGAAGAATTTTTCAGCATAAGGGGGCTCTTATGAGTTTTGTCGCTGGATGCGATGTCGGATCGCTGACCACAAAAGCGGTAATCATGAGTAAAAGAAGGATAACCGCGGCTTCTGTAATCAGATCCGGCCCCAATCCGGTTCAGTCGGCAGAAGTTGTAATGGAAAAGATTTGTGCGCAGGCAGGCATCAGGCTGGATGAAATAGCCTGCTGCATCGGGACCGGGTATGGGCGGGAAAGAATCGCTTTTGTTACGGATACGGTTTCGGAAATCGCCTGCCATGGCCGGGGAGCCCAGTGGGTCATCCCTTCCACCAAAACCGTGATCGATATCGGCGGCCAGGACTGCAAGGTGATCAAACTGGATCCAAAGGGCAATGTCATCAAGTTCGTGACCAATGACAAGTGCGCCTCCGGAACCGGACGGTTCCTGGATGTCATGGCTAAGGTGATGAATATTGAAACGGATGAACTCGGAAAGCTGTCCGTCAAGTCAACGGCTCCGATTCCCTTTGCATCGGTCTGCACGGTATGGGCGCAGGCGGATGTGATCAAGCATATCAATGCCAGGCGCCGTCCGGAAGATATTTGCGCCGGAATTAACGCGGCCATGGCAAACCGGGTTTCCATGCTGGCCAATACCATGAAGATCGAAGACGATATCTGCATCACCGGAGGAGGCGCGAAAAATGACGGCGTTGTCGCAGCGCTCAGTCAGATCCTCGGCCGCCGGATCAAGCGGATTAAACGAGTGGACCCGCAACTGGCAGGTGCCATCGGAGCTGCCCTTATGGCAGGAGAGCGAATCTAACAAGTCAATAAATACTGCTTTACAGCATGCTCTAAAAAGAGAGAAAAAGAGGTGAAAAATGATCACTGCCGGATGT
>CAMBQS010000215.1 GCA_945870015.1 Desulfocicer vacuolatum DSM 3385 | reverse complement strand
AATCAGTGTTGTCATCTTATGTTTCCTTTACCAGCCTTAAAAAATTTTCAATTCCTTTGAATGCAAAACGCAGGGTGATGATCAAAAAACCAATCGGAATGATACTCTCCATCGCCCAGATCGGCAGGTGCATGAAGAGCAGTTTATCCGCAGATTGATATTCCAGATTGACAAAGGAAAAAGATGCATAAACCAGAAAGCAGCCGACAATTACAGAAAAAAGATCGGTAAACACACGGGCAACCTTCATTCCCTTTTGAGAAAGGATCTTTGATGCAATATCCACCCGGATATGCATGCCGCCTCTAGTTGCCAGACCCGCTCCCAGGAATCCGACCCATAGGAGCATATGCCTTACAATGGCATCACCGCCGGCAATTCCGCTTGAAAAAAAATTCCGGAGGAAAATCTGAAGGAGTACCATGATCACCATCATGGCCAGGCAGGCTGACAAAAAATATCCCTCAATTTTTGCAATCTTATCAAAAAAACTGCCGGTTTCAAGCAAGATGACGTTGCACACCGGACATATCCTTGTATTGTCTTCAACCTCTTTTCCGCATTCATGGCAGATCATTTTTGTTTCCCTTACTGGATTCTTATGTAATCGCTGTTCGGATTCATTTTTCTGTACTCATCAAGATACCCCAGCACTTCATTTAAAAGCTCCCTGGAGTAAAGTTTTCCGATGAGCGCCTCTCTGGTTTTTATCTGCATATCTGTTACGAACTTGATGCTCTCCTCTGTTGCAGGAGCCACCTTGATACCTGCATCTTTCAATATTTTAAGACTGTCTGCATTTGCCTTTCGATTGGCAGTGGTAATCGTGTTATGGTACCATTCTGCAATCCTGGCGATCTTTTCCTTGCTTTCCGGTGAAATTTTATTCCACGTATTTTTGGAAACCAGAAGTGCTGAAGATGGATCGGTTGACGGAATTTCGGAGATATAATCGAATTTGGTATACCATCTGAACGCTACTGCTCCAAAGGGCGTTGAAGGCGCAGTATCAATCAGTTTTGTTGAAAGCGATGTAAGCACATCTGTGATGGAAAGGGAAATGGGAGTGACTCCCACCGTTTTCCATATTGTCATGCTCAACACATCATCGCCCCATACCCATACTTTTAAATTTTTCAGATTATCGGCAGTAACCGGCTGTTTTGAAAAAAGATGAACAAATCCGATGTCCGCCCATGCAACAACAATAAAATCTTTTTCTTCAAAAAGTTTTTCCAGTTTATTTTTTATCTTGGACCGGACATAGGCAACCTCTTCATAATTTTTAAACAAATAAGGGATATCCGTAACCCTGACCTCCGGAACAATTCTTCCCATTCCATTGCTGGTAAACGCACCGCCCTGAAGTTGTCCGAGCCTGATTTTTGTCAATACATCTTTTTCATCCCCTTGAATCGCTCCAGGATAGATTTTAAAATACACTTCATTTTTTGTTTCTTCCCTTATCCGGTTCCGCAGCTCTTCCAGTACGTTCATCAGAGCGGAACCCTTTGGAGCCAGCGTCGCAATCTTGATGGTAACCCCTGGTTTGTCTTCTGCTTCAACAAAAGAGACACCGATTCCAAATAGCATGACACAAAGAATCAAAACTGTATTTTTCATGGTTTGCTGCCTCACTTTTGCAGGTTAAGAACGGACGATTGTTTCAAGCATTCAGATCATCCAGGGAAAAAATGGAAAATACAAACATTTTTTTCATGGCACGACATCCATGTTTAAAGCCAAAAACACTGTTACGAAACAGAATAAAAAAAATTACCTATACTGTATAATTCATTACACGCGCATTCAGAAATTTACTTCACTGTCTCTTTTAATATATTCATGCCTTTTGTCAAGTTCTTTCAGAAGGGGTTTTCATCTGCCCGGCGTTTTTTTCTTGTGGAGTTCCCTCCATTTATCCAGCCGCTGTTTAATAATCTTTTCATATCCTCTCTGGGTAGGAGTGTAGTAGATTTGTTCCTTCAATTCTTCCGGCAAATAGGTTTGTGGTATAAACCCATCCTGATAATCATGTGCATACAGATATCCTTTGCCATAACCCAGATCTTTCATCAGATGGGTGGGCGCATTCCGGATATGATGGGGTACAGGCAACGATCCGGTTTTCTGAACAATCCGGGAAACCTGTTTTTCAGTTTGATACAGGCTGTTGCTTTTCGGAGCGGTTGCCAGATATACAGCCGCTTGCAGCAATGACAGATCCCCTTCCGGGTGACCGAGAAAACGGAAGGCATCCACCGCGTTAAGCGCGACATTCAACGCATTTGGATCGGCATTTCCCACATCCTCTGAAGCAAACCGGACCATTCTCCTTCCGATATACAGAGGATCTTCACCAGCTTGTATCATACGGATGAGCCAATAGGAAGCAGCGTCCGGATCACTGCCTCGAAGACTTTTATGAAAAGCGGATATCAGATTATAGTGTTCTTCCCCATTTTTATCATACCGCAACGCCTTTTTCTGAAAGGCCATCTCAAGATCCTGTAAACAAAGCGTAACAGAATCATCCATCAAATCGTCATCCGTCTTTTTTCTGGAATCCAACAGAGAAGACGCGACCTCAAGATTGTTCAGCGCAGTCCGCACGTCACCATCTGATATGGCGATCAGGTGATCCAAGGCCTGTTTTTCAATCCGGACCGATCTCTTTCCAAGCCCTCTTTCATCATCCGATAATGCTCTCTTGATTATTGTTGAGATATCCTCATCTGAGATTGGATGTAAAACAATCACCCTGCAACGAGATAACAACGCAGGGATTACCTCAAACGACGGATTTTCAGTTGTTGCCCCGATCAGCGTAATCAGACCGCTTTCCACATGTTGTAAAAAAGCATCCTGCTGGGCTTTATTGAATCGATGAATCTCATCGACAAAAAGAATCGTCTGCCTACGAAACAAAACTCTCTGTTTTTCCGCATCCTCGATCACCGACCGGATCTCCTTCACACCGGATAAAACAGCAGAGACCTGAACAAAATTGGAATGGGTACTCCGGGCAATAATGGAAGCAAGGCTTGTTTTCCCACAGCCGGGAGGCCCCCATAAAATCATTGAAAAAATCTGATCTGCCTCTATTGCATGGCGGATTATGGTTCCTTCTCCGGTGATGTGTGACTGACCAAAAAACTCATCCAGATTTCTCGGCCGCATACGATCGGCCAAAGGTGCCAATCCATCCGCGTGTTTTCCAGCATGAAATGTAAAGAGATCCACATTCTGTCCTATTTTTTAGAGATAGTAATTGACATTCATCATTCCATCTTTCAACCCCATTATCCAGACCTTAAAAAGAAATTTATCATACACCCTTTCAGGAACATAGAAAATAGTTGAGCTATCACGATTATCCGAAAAAAACTCAGGATTTAAAAAACAGAATAAAAAAATCTGTCTTGACTTGGCACAATCAAACCATTTATGGTAATTCCATCATATGATGGAAGCAGGCAACCGCTCAATACAATTTCTTCAAAGGTTGAAAAATGGCCTCATTGTTACAATATACAGACAATCACAATCAGTTCAGAGAAAGATTACGCTCCTTTTTGGCCAATGAAATCCAACCTCATGGCCCACAATGGGAACAGGACAAAATCGTCTCCAGATCAGCATGGAAAAAAATGGGCGAACAGGGGTTTCTCTGTACCGGCATTTCCAAAAAATTTGGCGGACTGGGTGGTGATTTCCTATACTCCGTAATTGTAATCGAAGAGCTGTCACAGATATCTGAAGCCGGCCTGGCAGCACCCCTTCACAGTGATATTATAGTTCCATATATCAACACCTATGCAACGGAAGCACAAAAACAGAAATACCTTCCCGGATGTGTTTCCGGAGATATCATTACGGCAGTTGCTATGACAGAACCGGATGCAGGAAGCGACCTGGCATCCATGACGACAACCGCTGTCATCGAAGGGGATGAAATTGTACTGAACGGTTCCAAAACCTTTATCTCCAATGGTATCCATTCAGATCTTATTATTGTCGCTGCACGGGACCCGCTTGTTGAGAATCCTCATCAAGCCATCTCTCTCTATCTGGTTGAATCGGAAACTCCGGGCTTTCAAAAAGGACGACAGCTCAATAAAATGGGTCTAAAAAGTCAGGACACCTCTGAGTTGTTTTTCAACAATTGCAGGATACCCAAAACAAACCAGCTTGGAGAAAAAGGCTCGGGATTCATCATGCTGATGGAAAAGCTACAGCAGGAAAGACTGGTCTGCGCTGTCATGGGTATAGCAGCGGCAGAAAAAATTCTAAAATCCACGATGACTCTTATTCAGGGGAAAAATACTGCCGGTACTTTTCATATCAAATCCCAGGTTGTTCAGTTTGCACTTGTTGAGATGGCAACTGAAGTTAAAATCGGCCGGACATTCATCAATAAACTGATCGCTGACCACATGGAAGGACAAAATGTTGTCATTGAAACCTCCATGGCAAAATACTGGACAACAGATCTGGCCAGAAAAACGGCTGAAACAAGTTTAAACCTACTGGGAGAAACCGGAACCCTTGAAAAATGCCCGGTGGTAAAAGATTTCAGAGATGTCCGCGTCATGTCCATATTTGCCGGAACCAATGAAATTATGAAAGGCATCATTGCAAAATGTATGGGGCTATAAGCATTTTTTTCAATAACATATCAATATATTGAGGAGAATCAGCATGTCCAAAGACGATCCAAAACCCTGGTTACAGCATTATGATGATCATGTATCACCGGAAATCCAGATCCCTGAAAAAACCTATGTTGATCTTCTTGAAGAAGGACTTTCTCATTCTCCGGAAAGACCGGCTCTTTACTACATGGGCAAGATGCTCACCTTTTCCGACCTGGATAGATTGTCCCGGAACTTTGCGTCCTTTTTAAACCTGAATGGATATGGCCCGGGCTCTGTTGTCGGTATAGACCTTCCCAATATACCGGAATACCCGATCGCCCTTGCCGGGGCATTGCGGGCTGGTTGTGCGGTTACCGGGATATCACCTTTGCTCACGCCCAAAGAGATGGCCTATCAGATTACTGATTCCGGAGCGGGTTGCATTGTTATCATGGATTCACTTTTTGAAGAACGGCTTTTGAAAATACAGGATAAAATTCCAAAAGTGAAACATATCATGCTTGCAAATGTCGGGACCTATCTGCCGGCGATCAAACGGATACTGGGTAATCTTCTCAAAAAAATCCCCTCAGGAAAAATGGTACCGATTCCCGGCAAGGATGTCATGCTGTTTAAAAATGTTGTGTCTGAAGCCTACTCATCTTCTAAACCACCAAAAATCATGCCGGATGATACCTGTCTGATCCAGTATACCGGCGGAACAACCGGATTGCCCAAAGGAACGGTTCTGACCCATCGAAATCTGGTGGCCAATAATGTTCATGCCAAAGAATGGACAGGCTTTGAAATCGGTAACGATATTCTTTGCTCCGGCTTTCCTTTTTTTCACCTGGCCGGCCTTGCTTTTGGAATGCTTGCACTGTGTACGGCAAATACCCAGTGTCTGATCCCGGACCCAAGAAATACAAAACATATCTGCAAAGAGATCGCCTCGAAAAAGCCAACCGTAATGGCGTATGTGCCTACTCTTTATAAAATGCTGATGGATGAACCTTCTTTCAAAACCCTTGACTTTTCGTCCCTTAAAATCTGTGTTTCCGGAGCTGCGCCATTTTCCGTTGAAGGCATCAATGCCATCGAAAAAATCATCGGCAAAGGAAAGATAATGGAAGTCTATGGCATGACGGAAGCCAGTCCGCTGCTTACCATGAACCCAATTCATGGCAAAAAGAAAATCGGTTCAGTGGGAATTCCGATTCAAAATACCATGATCAAACTGATTGACCTTGAGGGCGGCACAAAGGAAGTCAATATCGGGGAAGAGGGAGAGTTGATCGCCAGAGGGCCTCAGATCATGAAGGGCTATCACAACAAACCGGAAGAAACCGGAAAAACAGTAAAAGAGTTTCAAAATGAAGCCTGGCTCTATACCGGTGATATTGCCCGGATGGATGAAGATGGCTACTTCTATATTGTAGACCGCTCCAAGGATATGCTGATTGTCGGAGGGTACAAGGTGTTTTCAAGAGAGGTTGAGGAAACATTGTACCAACATCCGGATATTGAATTTTGTGCGG
>CAMBQS010000214.1 GCA_945870015.1 Desulfocicer vacuolatum DSM 3385 | reverse complement strand
CGTATTCTCTGGCATATTCTCTTTCCGTTGAAAACAAAAAGGAAGATTGTCTTTCCTTTTGAATCCGAAGCATCATTACCACATCTGCATCCTGAACCGCCTGATCCACTGAATGGGAAACCGATGCTCCCAGGTTTTCAATCCCCTTTGGAATCATGGTCCGTGGCCCGGCAACAACCACATCCGCGCCCATTTTTGTAAACCCGATAATGTTGGAACGGGCAACCCTGCTATGGGAAATATCCCCGACAATCGCAATTCGAAGGCCGGAAAGATTTCCTTTCTTCTCTCTGACAGTCATCATATCCAGAAGCGCCTGGGAAGGATGGGCATGCGTTCCATCCCCTGCATTGATAATCGATGTTTTTACATACCGGCTCAACATGTGAGGCGCTCCGGAAGCGGAATGACGGATGACAATCACATCCGGCTTCATTGCCTCAAGGTTTCTTGCCGTATCAATCAAGGTTTCGCCCTTGACTATGCTGCTGGAACCAGCAGAAAGGGAAACACAATCAGCACTTAATCTTTTTGCAGCAATATCAAAAGAAAGTTTTGTCCTTGTGCTGGGTTCATAAAAAAACAGAACAATGGTCTTTCCCCGGAGGGTTGGAACTTTTTTAATGGGCCGTTCTGAAATCTCCCTCATCTTTTCCGCCGTATCCAGAATAAAAGAGATCTCCTCTTCGGACAGGGATGCAATATCAAGAATATCTTTTCTGTTAAATTCCATTTTATTCCTGTTCTATTTCAGCAATTGACCCATTCGGCTCCAACGGACATATTCAAGGATTGAATTCTGGTTCTCTCCGTTCCAGGACCAATAAATAATAAAAGCTTTTCCTTTGACAGCCTTCAGCTTGACAAATCCCCAGAAACGGCTGTCATGGCTGTTGTCCCGGTTGTCGCCCATCACAAAAAGAGAATCTTTCGGAACGGTTACCGGTCCGAAGTCATCACGGCTCTGGATACTGCGATTGTCCGTAAAAATTGCAAAATCCTGATCTAACAGCTTATTGTTCACATACACCTTTTTATCCCGGATCTCTATCCGATCCCCGGCAACACCAATGACCCTTTTAATAAAATCCTTTGACGGATCATCCGGATATTCAAAAACCACGATATCCTCCGGCTGAGGATCTTTTATCGAAACCAGCGTAGTCCCGATAAAAGGTAACTTGATACCGTAGATGAATTTGTTGACCAGAATATGATCCCCGATGAGAAGGGTATCTTTCATTGAACCAGATGGTATTTTAAAGGCCTGTACAACGAACGTCCTGATAAATAAGGCCAAAACAACTGCCACCAGGATCGCTTCGATGTTTTCCCTGAGACTGCTTTTCTTCTTTTTAATAACTCTCTTTTCTGTCTCTTTGTTCTGTTTCAATTCGGCTATATACCTTTATAAAAAGTTTTCATGAAATTACATACCAGATCGTCTTTGGGACTATTTTAGACTGTATGCTGCCGGACTCCCGAAAGCACTCTTTGTTCTATTAAACAGGTAACGTGAATTGCGGCTCTCCCAGAAAAAATTCACCTTTCTGTATCCACTCTTTAAGAATGTCCGCAATCTCACGGGCTTTTACCATGCTCGACAGAGGTACGGTAAGAACCTTTTTGCCATCCAGTTCGATTGATCCGCTTTTCAATTCCGCATAACTTACGGTTCCCAGACTATTGGAAATACCATTCGGGTAATCATTCCCGTAATCCACAATCTGGGTAAATATTTCATCATCGGAAATTGCCGCATAAGAAGCCATTTCTTCATTCAATATCGGAATCGGTACGCCCAGACCGACCGCAAGAGAAACACCGTATCCCTGGATACTCATCCCGACCAGCCACTTATGACTCATCTTCTTTAAATCCCCCATTACCCAGAGGGTACCGGCCGGTTTCATCGGAATTCCTTTATCCGTGCGCGGAACCGATGGATTGTGCTGCGTTCCCTGCCAGGTGACATATCCTTCTGCACCACCTAAAAATATCCGGGTGCCCAGGCCAATGGTTTTATAATACGGGTCATTAAAGAGTGGACTCAACTCACCGGAAGAACAGTAGTTGGCATTTCCTGCTTTGGGTTTCAACGCGCCCATATAGGTATAAATCGTCTTTCGGGTAAGATTCACAGCGCAATTATAATTCTGATATCCATTACGCGGATTACATAATGTGGCGGAAGGGAGATCTTTTAAGGAAATTTTCTTTTCAATGATCCGGCTGGGATAACATGATGTTCCATAAGCCGTTGCCTTCAGATGTACCTTTTTCCCGGCAACAAGATCCTGGATCACATGTCCTCCGCCATAATTAAATTCACCGGGCCAGACCTTATTCAACGGGTCATCCTCACAGGTTTCGGTAGCACCGATATAGCAGTCAACCGCTGCAATCCCTCCATAAGCAGGGACATTGTTCAACCAGACTTTGGAGGCTTTTATGCCTGGTGTGGAATGGCCAAAATTGATGAACGCTCCGGATGAACACATTGGAGCAAAGGTTCCGGTGGTTACAACATCCACCTTTCTGGCTGCCTCAACAGGGCCTTCTTTTTTCACAATTCCAATTATTTCCTCGGCTGTTACGACAACGACTTTTCCGGAACGAATTTTAGCATTTATTTCCTGGTAGGTCTTGTTGACTTTATATGTGGACATTTATTTCCAATCCAGATTCAGTAATCAGTCTTTTTGCTAACCAGATTTTATTATTATTTGATTTCAACTCAGAATAAACCTATCATCCAAGGGGTTGATATAATTCTATCGACCATAACAACTTGAAATCTGCTAATCAAGGTTTTTTTCGTACCTTGACTTTTCATCAATCAAAAGTTAAGACTCAGCTAATTGAATAAAAACCATTTTTTTAAGATAACATATGACAACCATGGTGCAAATCGGAAATATCAAAATTGGAGGAACCAGTCCTCTGTTGTTAATTGCCGGTCCTTGTGTAATCGAAAATTATAATAAAACATTTGAAATTGCTTCCTATCTGAAAGAACTGACCCGGAAACTGGAGATACCCTTTGTATTCAAGGCATCGTATGACAAGGCCAACAGGACTTCAATCAACTCCTTTCGCGGCCCCGGGCTGACAGATGGACTGGATATCCTTCGCCAGGTCAAAGCCGACCTGAATATCCCGGTTCTGTCGGATGTTCATTCTGTAAATGAAGTGGAGCAAGCGGCTGAGGTTCTGGATATCATCCAGATCCCTGCTTTTTTATGCCGCCAGACTGACTTGATTATTGCTGTATCCAACACCCAAAAACCAATCAATATTAAGAAAGGACAATTTCTGGCTCCAGGTGATATTCAGAATATTACAGAAAAAGCAACCTCTACCGGAAATCGAAAAATTACAATTACAGAACGGGGAACCTCGTTTGGGTACAACAATCTGGTTGTTGACTTTCGAAGCATAAAAATCATACAGGAGTCAACCGGATTTCCGGTAATATTCGATGCTACCCATAGTGTCCAGCTTCCGGGGGGAAGTGGGATACGTTCCGGCGGTCAACGCGAGTTTGCTCCGATACTCGCCAAAGCGGCTGTGGCAGCAGGTGCGGACGGAGTATTTATCGAGGTGTATCCGGATCCGGATACTGCTCGTTGCGACGGGCCCAATTCCCTGAGAATGGATCAGCTTGAACCGTTTCTTTTTACCCTCAAAACGATTCGGGGCATCATCCAAAAAGAATCCGGAAAATGAACCAGCAACTTGCAACCAGGCTGAAACAGATTACACTGTTGCTTCTGGACGTGGATGGTGTGCTCACAGATGGAATGATTATATATAATGATTCCAATGTTGAAACAAAAATGTTCAGCGTCAAAGACGGATTTGGTATCCGTCTGCTGATGGACTTCGGAATTCAGGTTGGCATTGTTACCGGCCGATCCTCTCCCGTCGTTAGACATCGATGTGAAAATCTCGGAATTACAATGATTTTTGATGGGGTACGGGACAAAGCTTCCGCCCTTGAGGATATTATGCGGCAAACCGGAAGAACCTCTCAGGAAATCGCATTTATCGGAGATGATTTTCCGGATCTTCCGATCATGAATCAAGTCGGACTCCCTATTGCTGTTGCAGATGCGCATGAACATGTTCGTAAGCAGGCTGCATTGGTAACCTCTTCGAATGGAGGCAAGGGAGCGGTACGGGAAGTAAGCGAAGCCATCTTAAAGGCCAAAGGTCTGTGGAATAACATCCTGGATATTTATAGATAGTCAATGTCTGATACCTCCAAAAAATTTAAAACCATTCTGCTGATCTTGATTGTTCTGACGTTTGGAACGGTTATTTCCATCTTTATCGGGTTCCGGATACTGTCAAAAAATCCAGATGTGCTGATTGATACAATTAAAAGCAATGCGACCCTTTCTATCGAAAACCTTCATCAAACTGCTACGCGGGATGGAAAACAGGAATGGACTTTGGATGCAAAATCCGCACACCTTATACAATCTCAAGCAGGAAGCCAATCTATTCTGGAGAACCTGTCGATCGTTTTCTATCTCGAAAATAAAAACAATGCGCATTTGACGGCAGATCGCGGCGTCCTGGAAAACAATACCAGCAACTTTACAGCAACCGGAAAGGTTGTCCTGATGAATCCCGATTACAGTCTGCAAACAGAAGAGCTGCGATACAACCATCAGGATCGTATTCTTTATTCAATCCAACCGGCAGATATATCAGGAGAATTTTTGCATTTCCGTGCTGAAAAAATAACATTTAATCTACACACTCGCCAGGCCCACCTGGAAGGAAAGGTTGAGGGGACTATCCGTGGCAAAATTCAACTCTAAACCAACCCGATTCGATATTATCATCTTCATCCATATCTGTATTATCCTTTTTATGAATCACAGCATTTTTGCCGCCGATTCAGAAACGAAAGGCAGCATAGCGGCCGGTAAACCGATCCATATCACCAGCGACCAGTTGAATATCAATGATATGAACAAAGAAGCCGAGTTCAAGGGAAATGTGGTGGCAACGCAGGAAAATACAGTTATTCATTCTGATACACTTCAGATATTCTATAAAAAAGATCAACCCGCTCTTGAAAACACACCCAACAGCGTGCAGTCCATTCAAAAAATCATTGCAAAAGGAAATGTGAAAATCAATTTTGACAACCGCCTTGCAGAAGCAGACCAGGCAATTTATTCAGCAGACAGCGGAATTCTTGAGCTGACCGGTGATAACTGTAAAGTGACAAGTGAAAATAATATGATATCCGGCAAAAAAATCATCTTCCATCGCAATGACGGACGTATCCAGGTCGAAAGCGAGCAAAACAGCAAAAGAGTTGAAGCCGTGATCCGTTCCGATGGAAAAGGCCTGGATTAAAGCAGAACATTTATCATTGAAATCCCCCCTGTGTCCCCTTTCAGGAAGCGATCATTCCGGATATAGCTTTCTCTGAAAAAAACAGTTATGACAAATCCATTGATTCTGTTTTCAATCTGGATTATAACCAAACAAGATATCGGAATGGATCAACTGGATTCCATAATTCAATAATTACGTATATTAAAAATATCAAAAAACGCATCTGAATGCCCACTCTGGAGCTTAAAAATCTGGAAAAATCATATCATGGAAGACGTGTTGTGGATTCCGTAAGCATTATGGTGAACAGTTCAGATGTTGTGGGTCTGTTAGGACCCAATGGGGCCGGTAAAACAACCACATTTTACATGGCCGTTGGAATGATTAAGGCGGATAAAGGCAATGTTTTTATCAACCAGGAGGATATCACGAATTTTCCGATGTACCAAAGAGCAAGAAAAGGAATCGGCTATCTTCCACAGGAGGTATCAATCTTCAAAAAATTGACCGTCAAAGAAAATGTTATGGCCATCCTCGAAATTCTCCCCATATCGGATTCCGAGAGGGAAACGCGGGCAAACACATTGCTTGAGGATTTGGGCATTAAACATCTCTCAGACAGTTATGCAAGTGTTCTATCCGGAGGTGAAAGGCGGCGGCTCGAAATTACAAGGGTATTGGCTACAAAGCCTTCCTTTATTCTGCTGGATGAACCCTTTGCCGGCATAGACCCACTTGCAATTATTGATATTCAAAAAATTATCAAACAGTTGACAAACCGCGGAATTGGTATTCTGATATCCGATCACAATGTCAGGGAAACCCTTGGCGTTTGTGACAAGGCATTTATTCTGA
>CAMBQS010000213.1 GCA_945870015.1 Desulfocicer vacuolatum DSM 3385 | reverse complement strand
AATCTTCCTTCCAGATCGACGGTAAATATCCCGATCGGCGCATTTTCGATAAAATCCCGATATCGGATTTCACTAATCCGCAGAGCTTCTTCTGCTATTTTCCGGTTTTCAATCTCTTCGATGAGTTGTTCATTGGTGGCAATCAGATCCGCTGTCCGTTCTTTCACTCGTTTCTCAAGGTCTGCATGGGCATCCTGCAACTGCTTCTGTATCTGCTTACGGGCGGAGATATCCCTTGAAATACCAAGCAAGCCAACCGGAGTGCCCTGGTTGTCCCGGATCAGGGAGATGTTGGATTCCGCCCAGACAGTCGATCCGTTCCGATGATAGAATTCAAGCTCGATGGTTGTGGGAATGGAATCGTCCAGTTCGCCACGTTCTGCTTTCAATGCGTCCTGATACAGGGTCCGCAAGGCATGTTCCATGGATTTCGGTGTCAACTGCTTTTGAATGGGCAGCCGTATATACTCCTCAGCCGTATAGTCCAGCCATCTGGAGATGGAGGGACTGATGTAATAGGGTGTAAACAGAAAATCGGCTGTCCAGATCACGTCGGTGATATTGTCGGCAAGAAGGCGATATCGATCCTCACTTTCCTGGGACACATATGCGGATTTAAAATACCGGTGGCTTGCCTCTTTCACGGTTTGAAATTTTTGATACAATTCAGCTTGTATTGTTTCAATATCCAAGTAAACCCCCACAGGTATTTTGAGTACTTTTTAACAAAATGGATTGGCAGGAAAAATTATCGTAAATTATTGCAGACCCTTGAATCTGTGTCAAGGCGGGAATGGAAGGTTTTCCCTTTTGGCCTTGTTTTACCGGGAATTGCCGGGATTCCATGGACATGGTTGAATCCCGGATGGAATGATGATATCAGATCAGGGTCATTGGATCGTAACCGGGTAAGGCAATTTCAGTTTGATTTTTCAGGTGAAAGCATGGACAGTCCAGATCGTGTGACAATCGAAAACAGACCGATAAAAGAGACAGAACGATTTTCATTTCAGTGTCATTCCGGTTTATCCTGCT
Organism: Desulfocicer vacuolatum DSM 3385; assembly: GCA_945870015.1. Classification (GTDB taxonomy): domain Bacteria; phylum Desulfobacterota; class Desulfobacteria; order Desulfobacterales; family SURF-7; genus QZKS01. The sequence continues at coordinate 5,197 of CAMBQS010000213.1, read as the reverse complement.
TTACAGGCTGCTGCCGGAATGCGGATATGTATCTGTATCCATATGATATTGTCCGCATGAAAAACAGACTGGGGATCAGCTCCGGGGAATTTCTGGAACAGCATACGGTTACGGCCATCCGGGGGAATCCCTTTTTTCCGAATGTGATGCTGAAAATGTCTGATCAGGATGATAAGGCCTGTCCCTTTTTATCCGGAAACGGGTGCCGGGTGTATGAGGACAGACCGTTTTCCTGCCGGGCCTATCCAATGGAACGGGGCGTCTCACCGCTGGATCACATTGGCAACCGGGATATCCTTCATTTTATTGCCATTCATTCCTATTGCAAGGGACATGGCGAAAGCAGGGAATGGACTGTCCGGGAGTGGATTGAAAACCAGGAGATTCTTCCGTTCATTGAGATGAACGATTCCTGGACCGATCTGGATGTGATTTTCAGAACAAATCCCTGGGGCGAACAGGGATTGAACGCCAAAGCATTCAAGATGGCGTTCATGGGCAGCTATAATATGGATGCATTCCGGAATTTTGTATTCAGCAGCAGCTTTCTGGAGCGGTTTGCCATATCGGAAGGGAGAATAAAGGATATCCGGAATTCGGAAACCGAATTGCTGAAACTGGGGTTTGACTGGATCACCTTTTTCCTGACTGGAAAAGGCTCATTGAGCACCGGATAATATTGTTGGTTTGTTTCTGGTTTACCAAAAAGGATTATTGCATATGAAAACGAAAATTACAGAACTGTTTGGCATTCAGTATCCCATTATACTTTCCGGAATGACCGGTGTCAGCACACCTGAACTGGTGGCTTCCGTGTCCAACGCCGGCGGACTTGGAATTCTGGCCACTGGCAATTTGAATACCGATGAGATCCGGAATGCAGTCAAAAAGGTGAGACAACTGACCAGCAAGCCATTTGGAGCCAATCTTCCGCTGTTGATTCCCGGGGCGAGGAAAAAGGCTGAAGTTCTGATTCAGGAAAAGGTTCCAGTTTTGAACTATTCTCTGGGCAAGGGGGACTGGCTTGTTCAAAAGGTTCATTCATATGGCGGGAAGGTGGTTGCAACGGTTGTAACCCACAAGCATGCAAAAGCAGCGGAAAGAGATGGCGCTGATGCATTGATCGTCACTGGGCATGAGGCAGCCGCTCATGGAGGCGCGGTTACTTCTCTGGTATTGACGCCCAGCATCGCCCGCGCGGTAAACATTCCGGTCATTGCTGCCGGTGGCTTTGCAGATGGCAGCGGACTGGCCGCAGCCCTGGCCCTGAAAGCAGAAGGAATCGCCATGGGAACGCGCTTCATGAATACCCTGGAGAGTCCGGTGCATGAAAACATGAAAAAGCAGAGTATTGAAAGAAGTGTTCATGATACGGTGTATTCGGATCGGATCGACGGCCTTCCCTGCCGGGCCATGAAATCGCCGGGAACGGAAAAACTGGTAAAAAGCAGGTTTATCATATTCAGGGCGCTGATCAATTCAAGAGATGCAGCAAAAGCCTATGGATTTCCATGGCTTAAACTGACAGCCGGAATCCTGTTTGCCGGATATCGAAAGGCCATCACCCTGGCCCGGATGGCAAACGCATTCAAGCCGATTCAAATGGCCATGTCTGATGGGGATTCGGATCAGGGAGTACTTCTGCTGGGTCAGGTTACCGGCATGGTTGAGGACACGCCTTCGGTTTCGGATTTAATCAACCGGATGGTCAGGGAAGCGTGCGATGCAACTAAGATCCTTGCCGATAAACTGGCAAGCGAAATGATACAGCAATAGATTGACGAAAGAATACAGTTTATAAGCTATTATCGGCCAATGGGAATTACGAAAATCTAATCAGGCATTAATTCCGTATGTTTTTACAAACAAAGATGGAACAGACAGAATAAAACGGTTTGACAAAGCTTGGACTAATGCTTGCAAAGTTTCAGGAATTGGTGTAAGAATTTTCCACGATTTTCGACGGACTTCCGTTCGAAATATGGTTAGAGCCGGAATACCGGAAAGGGTTTCCATGGAGATTTCAGGTCACAAAACAAGATCGGTTTTTGATCGATATAATATCGTTAATGAAGCGGATCTTAAAATGGCTGCGCACAAGCAGGAAAAATACCTGAATTCAATCACGGGCACAATTTCGGGCACAATCAGCTATTTTGAACCCAAAAAATTGGGGTCAAAATGAATGCTAACCAAACGAAAATAATTAATATACGCCCCCGTAGCTCAGTGGATAGAGCAATGGATTCCTAATCCATGTGCCGCAAGTTCGATTCTCGCCGGGGGCACCATAATTTCAGATCGTTACAAAGATTCACCTCTTTTCACCCAATTATAAACATGACCGATTTTCAGACAAACCGATATTGAAAGTTCATTTCAGCGTGTTTGGGTTTGTGACAGACATCTGCCAACGGAGGTTGAATTGTGACTGGGAAACCATCATACAAAGAGTTGGAAAATCGAGTTATCGAACTTGAACAGCAGATCCAAAAATTCCAGTCCACTGCCGTAAAATATCAAACCCTGTTCCATTCTTTTCCCCATGGGATCACCATATCGGATGCACAGGGAAACATTATTGAAACCAATGCTGCCGCAGAAAAGATGCTGGGCATCCGCAAAGAAGAACATGAAAACAGGTCGATCGACAGTCAGGAATGGCAAATCATTCGTCCGGACGGTTCCGACATGCCTCCGGAAGCGTGGGCCAGTGTCCTTGCCCTTAAGGAGAACCGGATAATTACCAATCAAAAAATGGGCATCGTCAAATCCGGCCAGGAGATATCCTGGATCAATGTTACAGCAGCCCCCCTTCCTCTTGAAGGGCATGGAGTGGTAGTGACCTACGGTGATATTTCAGATCAGGTGCGGACGAAAGAAATGATCGTCAATACGGAAAAAAAGTGGCAGCATATCCTCGCCAATACTCCCCAGATCGGCATTTCCATAAATCCGGATGGAAAAATTATCTTTGCAAACAATTTTTTCCAAAAACTGACCGGATGGACGAAGGAAGAAATCATTGGCCAGGACTGGTTTGACCTGTTCATTCCCGGAACAATCCGGGAAGAAGTCAGAAATATTTTTAAAACTGTCATGACGCAGAAGGACACGACAGGATTTTCAACCTATGAAAATGATATTCTGACCAGGAATGGAGAAATGCGTCACATCTCCTGGGCGAATGTTATCACCCGGGATACAAACAATCAGATTATTGATGTTACCTGCCTTGGTATTGACCTGACAGAGCGGAAACATGCTGAGGAATTATTGAAGACAAGCTATGAAAGATTTTTTACGGTGCTGAACAGCATTGACGCAACGATCTTTGTGGCGGATATGAAAACCCATGAAATCCTTTTCATGAACCAATGCATGATCGACAATTTTGGCCGGGACATGACCGGTGAAGTCTGCTGGAAGGCCTTTCGGGGCGAATCCGGGCCATGCTCCTGCTGCACCAATGATCAGCTCATTGACAAAAACGGCAACCCGGCTGATGTCTGCGTCTGGCACGATCAAAATCCCATCACCGGGAAATGGTTCATTAACCATGATCGGGCCATTGAGTGGACAGAGGGACGACTGGTCCGGATTCAAATCGCAACCGATATCACCGAATACAGAAAACTGGAAGACAAGCTCCTCCAGGCCCACAAAATGGATGCGATTGGAACCCTTGCCGGAGGCATTGCGCATGACTTCAACAACATTCTCTCATCCATCATTGGTTTCACCGAGCTTTCGCTGGAAGATGTTGAAAAAGGATCTGCACTCGAAGACAATCTGAATGAGGTTTTCACAGCCGGGAAAAGGGCCAGGGATCTGGTAAAGCAGATACTCGCTTTTGCCCGGCAGACAGAAGATGTGTCTCAACCCATACAGGTTGATATTATCATAAAAGAAGTGATCAAACTGATTCGATCTTCCATCCCGGCAGTCATTGAGATCCGGCAAAGCATTACAAGCGATTCCCTGATTCTGGGAAATCCAACCCAGATTCATCAGATATTGATGAACCTGTGTTCCAATGCTGCCTATGCCATGGAAGATAAAGGCGGTATTCTGGATATTGCCTTGAAAGATATTGTTATTGAACACGCTTCCAGGTTTGAAAAAACGGAATTGAAGCCGGGACATTATCTCCAGTTAACCTTAGCAGATACAGGCACAGGCATTCCATCAGACATTATCCATTCAATTTTTGAGCCTTATTTTACAACCAAGCCGGTTGGAGAAGGAACCGGCCTGGGCCTATCCATGGTCCACGGAATTGTCAAAAGTTACGGCGGTCAGGTTACAGTAGAGAGTGAATTGGGAAAGGGAACTGTTTTTACGATATATCTGCCTGTCTTTAAAAATCAGACAGCCGCCATTTCCCCGAAGCCAGAGGATTTGCCTGCCGGGATGGAGCAGATCCTGTTTGTCGATGATGAAGAACCGATTGCAAGAATGGGCGGCCGGATTCTGGAGCGTCTTGGCTATCAGGTAACGACCCGAACCAGCAGCATAGAGGCCCTGGAACTTTTCAAGATGGATGCAAGTCGTTTTGATCTGGTTATTTCAGACATGACCATGCCAAACATGACCGGTGACCGGCTGGCTGTTGAATTGATGAAAATCCGGCCGGATATCCCAATAATCCTGTTGACAGGATACAGCAAAAAAATATCGGATGAAACAGCAAAGAAGATCGGTATCCGGGCCTTTGCCTACAAGCCGATTGTAAAAGCGGATCTGGCCGGAACAATCAGAAAAATTCTGGATGATGCGAAAAATCCGGCTCGATAAATACCCATTCCAAAATCAGATTTACCCGAAAGCAATATGCATCTCTGCCTTTTTTCAAAACCAATCTGATCCATAAATCCAATTTCAAATTTCATGAAGTAATTTTTCAGGGCATGAAGTTATTGTCATTCTGTTGTTGATGCTTTGGGTGTGTGATCGCCAGCAATACTGACCTCCAACAGGTTTTGTTTCTGGTTGTGTAGTCAATACCCACTTCGGGACTATAATATTTTTGAAAAATATTACCTGTTTTTCAAAAACCAGAACACCCAGTGATTTTCTGGAAGAATCACCGGTTTCAAAAAATTCAAAACAAAGTGATCGGTAAAAAATATTCCAAAATCTCCGAACGGCACCTGGCAGATTTATTTTTCAAATCACAAAAGATTGAAAAAATGTC
>CAMBQS010000212.1 GCA_945870015.1 Desulfocicer vacuolatum DSM 3385 | reverse complement strand
TTGAAAAACCCTATCTCCAGAAATGGTTCCGGGAAAAACTGTATTTTAATGTTCTTTCCTACAAAACCCTGATTGCTGCGGTTAAACAGCTCGAAAAGACATACCTGAAATATTTTGACCGGATACGGACCGAGCCGGAGCCGGAATATGATGATTCCCCCCAGAAAATATTGTCCGAATACGGAATGCGGATTGAAAATACCGGGGAGTCGATTGAAAATGTGCTGAAAATTTTTTACACCCGGAAGCATTACCCGGATATCTCTCTCTATGTGCAGACAAGTCCGGCATTCTGCTGCCCATCGCTCGTAACAGAAGCCATGGCAAAGGAGATTGAACGAAAGACAGGAGTTCCCATTGTGTCCATTACCTATGATGGAACAGGGGGAATGAAAAACGATTCCATCATCCCGTATCTGAAATACCCGAGAACCGGTTTTCGTAAAAAGGAAGATAAGGTATCCTGGTTTGGGTCTTCTGCATGATCAATCTTTTCCTATCGGATCATCGTTTCCATTTAATCTGGAATTCCACCTCTTCCATGGATGCGCTGCGTTCGTGTTCGATGTTGATAATGGCATCCGGCGGAACAGCGATGCGTTCTCCTGCTATTTGTATCTGAAAGCGACTTCCCTTTTCAATACAATCCGCAAGTCTTCTCAGTTTCATGGCTAACTGTTTTGCGGTATAATTTTTTTCAATATCCCGTTTACGTTTCTTGATTTTCGCGGCCATCTGTTTTTTTCCTCCACTTGTGTTTACTTCTTCCGTTTGTCCCGGACATAAAGTGCTTTTGAATTGGAGCTGCCTATATGTCTTTCTTCCAGGTCAAAAAGTTTTGTTGCAGATACCAGTTCCCCCAGTTTCGTATAACCATAATTACGTGGATCAAAATCAGGTGCTTGTTTGGCAATATTGCTGCCGACAGGCGCAAGATGCGCCCACCCGCTTTCATCGGATGATGCTTCAACCGCATTTCGCAGCAGACTGACCAATTTTGTATCCTGTTTTAAATCGCTGCTGGATTTTTTAAGAATTGCTTCGTGTTCACCTGTTTTCGCGCGGAGTACTTCGGTATAGATAAATTTATCACAAGCGGAAACAAAAGCAGGGGGTGTTTTTTGCTCTCCAAAGCCGTATACTAGCAACCCGGATTCTCTGATTCTTGAAGCCAGCTTTGTAAAATCGCTGTCGCTGGATACGATACAGAATCCGTTGAAGTTACCGGTGTACAGCAAGTCCATTGCGTCAATAATCATAGCGCTGTCGGTTGCATTTTTCCCTTTTGTGTAGGCAAATTGCTGCATGGGTTGAATGGAATGATGCAGCAGAATCTCCTTCCATCCTTTCAAACCAGGGTTTGTCCAGTCACCATAAATTCTTTTGACGCTGGCGGTTCCGTAATTGGCTATCTCTGAAAGCAGACCATCCACAATACTAGGCTGGGCATTATCCGCATCAATCAGCACTGCTAATTTGTCTGAATTTTCCATAGGCTCCTTATATTTTCCTCATTACTTCCAAAGATTTCATTGCCTCTATCCGTTTCAGCACCGGAGGATGGGAGTAGTGTAAAAAAACATAGAACGGATGGGGCGTAAGGTTAGAGAGATTTCCAATGGACAGCTTTTTCAATGAGCTGATCAGGGAGTTTGAATCGCCGGTTGTTTCAACCGCAAACCGGTCTGCTTCATATTCATTTTTCCGGGAATGAAACTGCATGAAAAGCCCGGTGAAAAAATCAATGGGCGTATACAGCATGCTGAAGAAGATCAAGCCGGCATATACAGACTGGTTTTTCATGTAAAAAGCATCAAAAAGAGCCTGGTTGTGGATGAACAGGGAAAGCAGGTAAAACACGAAGCCCATCTGAGCAATCCCCAGTACCAGTGTTTTCTGAATATGCTTTTTTTTGTAATGTCCCATTTCATGCGCCAGAATTGCAATCAGTTCCGGTACGGTATGCTGTTGAATCAGCGTATCGTATAGTACGATTCGCCGGTGACTCCCGAACCCAGTGAAAAAAGCGTTTGCCTTGTTCGAACGTTTGGAACCATCCATCACATAAACATTATCCAGGGGAAAGTGGATGGAATTTGCATAAGCCAGGATGCCTTCTTTCAGGTCACCTTCTTCAATGGGTTTGAATTTATTAAACAGCGGCAAGATCCATGTCGGGGCAATAAATTGAACAATCAGCATGAAAAGTGTGACGGAGATCCAGCAATACAGCCATGCCAATTCTCCGGCATATTCGAAGAAAGCCAGAATGCCTGCAAGAACAGGCGTACCCAGTAAAAGGGCAAGCAAAGCTCCTTTTGCCAGATCCGATACAAATGTAGAAAAGGTTGTTTTGTTGAATCCAAACTGTTCTTCGATCACAAAGGTGGAATAGATCGTAAACGGCAGGGAGAGAATTGCCTTGCACAGGATCAGAATTCCCATATACAGAATCCCCCACCCGATCGGATTTGATGAAAATCCTCGAACCCAGGTGTCCAGGAATGGAAAGCCTTTTCCAAACCAGAATACAAGGGTAATCACAAGGCCAAGGGTAGATGAAATCCAATCAAACCGGGTATTGACCGTAAGGTATTCCTGGGATTTCTGATATTTTTCTGCATCATAAAGCCCTTGAAACTCAGTCGGCAGATTGGGCTGAAGCATACGAAGGTTGAGACAGTCGGCAAGAAAGTTCAGAAGAAAGCCGGCGAGAATCGTGATCAGAATAATGATGGCAATCGTGTTCATAGGCTGAGTTCGGTCGGTAATAAAAAAGTCTTTTGAATCGTGTGAAGATCAGAAATTCCCCTGAAAAAAGAACCCGCCGGTATCAATGGAAGATTGTACCGACGGGTCTACGGTTTTATAGGTGGTTTTTGTTTTTTTATCGATCTTCACTGAAAAGTTACTTGTTAATTTTTTCTCTGAGCTTTCCGGAACAGGTGAAGGTGACCACTTTTCTCGGATCAAGCATCATATCTTCTCCTGTCGCAGGGTTCCGTCCGCGGCGTTGTTTTTTCTCTTTTACGCAGAATTTGCCAAAGCCGCTGATCATGATATCCTCACCGTTTTCCAGACTTTTTTTAATGATTTCCAGAAGGGATTCTGTCAGATCGACGGATTGATTTCTGGGATAACCAAGTGAATTCTGTATTGAATCAATAATGTGATTTTTCGTTAGCGCCATGAATGAATGATCTCCCGTATATTATTGAAAAAAGATTGTTTGTCTTTACTGTATGAATAATATTCCAAACTTTTACTTACATCGTACTGATTTGTCAAGAAAATATACAATATTTTCGTGGCAGGTGGAAAGAAAAATTTTCAAAACATGTAAAAAAAATTATGGCCTGTTGGAGCAGATTTTTTTTCGAGAGAGGATATGGATTGTGAAACATGCGGAAACAGAGCCGGTCAGAATCGCGGCCAGATCAAGCCAGTCAAATGTTCCGCTCCGGAAAAAACAGGGGGTGTTTTTTAAGAAGGGAATGGAATGGAACCAGCCGGGGATCAGTTCCACGGCGGTTGTGCTGAATTTCTGTCCGATTTCAAACAGGGAATCCGTGATCAGCCATAAAGTGGATATCAGGATGTATCCCTTTGAACTGCACGAAACTAGACCTGCGGTAATCATGGTAAAAGCAAACACATGGGCAAAGTCAGGAAGGCTGTTTCCGAGGACTCCGAAAAGATTCGGGAGAGTTTGATAAAGGCTGATTTTCAGGATGCTGTTATCAACAAAACAGGTTTGCTCCGGGGGGCGGTCCACAATATACACGAGAGAACCGGAAAACAGGATAAAAAGACCGGTTATGATTTGAAGGGTGTTTATTTTTTGTTGAAAAAGAGTCATCCTGACAGCCTGCGTGAATCCATTAGCCGGTTGATCTTGGGGGGTCGGAGCTTTTTTTAAGACAGGCCGGATACTTGTTCTTTGTTCCAACGATTCCGGTTCATGCTTTTTGGGTAAATTTGATCCCAACACCGTTATCTGTCACGCGAACAACCTCACCGTGAACCTTGATCGTATGACGGCCATCTGTCGATGGGATGGTCATGGTGATAGGACGCCCGACGGCAAGAGGCGCCATGGTCTGCAAAAAAACACCTCCGACACTGATATCCTGAATCGAATCCATTCCAAAACATTCAAGGCTTGTATATCCGGCATGGGTATTCAATTTGACCCGGTTGTTTTTCCGTTTTTCAATAGGATATCTTTTTTCCAGTACCTGATATAATTTATATCGGTCCTTTTTCGGCATTTGTTGAATTATTTTTATCAGATTTTCCGTAATATCTTTCATGGAGTGTATCCTTTCCTTGATGAATAATGAATCAGGTTGTACGTGCAAGTGTCAGTACATCCACGCGGCGGGCGCCCCCTTTTTTTAACATTTTTGCACATTCATTGACGGTTGATCCGGTTGTATAGACATCATCCACCAGAAGTATATTTTTTTCGGAAATATCAGATTGATTTTCAATATGAAATGAATTTTTTATATTTTTCACTCGCTGTTCTTTGTTTAAACCGGTTTGCGCGCTGGTATTTTTGTTCTTTTGTAAAATTTTTTTATGAATTTTACATGGAAACCAATAGCCGTTTTCCGGTAATTGCGTTTCCCAATCCTGAATCATGAGGAATACCTGATTGAAACCCCGCTGTTTGAATTTTCCGGGATAAAGCGGAACCGGGATAATAATATCCAGATCCTGCTCGGAAAAATAATGCAAAAAGGCGAGCAGAAGAATGCTTCCCAATGGTCTGGCCAACCTTATCCTGCCCTGGTATTTGAGATTGAGAATTGCGTTCGTCATCAGGTTATCATAGACAACGGCAGCTCTTGCTGTTGTAAAATGTTTCGGTTCCTTTTGACACTTGCCGCAAAGATGATCGCCACCTTCACGGCTGACAAACATCATTCCGCACATGGTACAGACCGGTGATTCAACGATGGAAAAATTCGGGACACATGAACCGCAGACAAATTTGTTTGTAAAGTGCAAAAGGGCCTTGTTCATGTCCTCTGGATGAACATGGCTGTTCTGTTCGGATAAAGAAAATGGCCGGTGATACAACCGGCCGCATGCAAGGCATCGATTTGGAAAGAAAGCGGTTGAGAGACTATGAAAGATCTGCCTGAAAATTTTTTGATCCATGAATCGTCCTGTTGAGAAACACCCTCCTGCCTTTGGCTGTTTATACTCTTTCTGCGATTGCAGCCGCAAATTCAGAGCATTTTACCTCTTTTGCATTTTCGATCTGACGGGCAAGATCATAGGTGACAATCCCGGATCTTACTGTATCCTGAAGGGCTTTTTTGATTCGTTCCGCGCTCTCCTCCCATCCCATGTATTCCAGCATCATGGCTCCGGAAAGGATCAGGGAACTCGGGTTCACTTTGTCCAGTCCTGCATATTTGGGGGCAGTACCATGAGTGGCTTCAAAACAGGCGCATGTGTCACCGATATTTGCACCGGGCGCCATTCCGAGGCCGCCTACCTGCGCTGCCAAGGCATCAGATAGATAATCTCCGTTCAGGTTAGGCGTCGCAATGACTGAAAACTCTTCCGGTCTCAGCAGAACCTGCTGAAACAGCATATCGGCGATACGATCCTTGATCACGATTTTATCCTGGGGAACCTTTCCACCGAACTTGCTCAAAAGCTCCGATTCCGTTATGGTCTTTTCTCCGAATTTTTCCCTGGCAACTTCATACCCCCATAGATTGAAGGCCCCTTCTGTGAACTTCATGATATTGCCTTTATGCATCAGGGTCACACTGGGGAGATGATGATCCACGGCATATTGAATGGCACTTGCCACCAGACGTTTTGTATTTTTTTCACTGATGGGTTTGATTCCGATTCCCGCATGCTCCGGAATCGTTACACCCATTTTATCTTTCAGAAAGGAGATCACCTGCTCTGCCGGTTCCGAACCGGACTGCCATTCGATCCCGGCATAGAGATCTTCGGTGTTTTCCCGGAAAACCACCATGTTGATTTTTTCCGGGTGCTTCATGGGGCTCGGGACAGGATCGATATACCGTACCGGACGAACACAGGAATAAAGATCCAGCTTTTGGCGGATGGTGACATTCAGGCTTCGGAATCCTTTTCCGATGGGTGTGGTTAACGGCCCTTTGATGGCAACAACATGATCCTGAATGGACTGAAGGGATTTGTCGGACAGGTATTCTCCTGTTTCCCGGAATCCTTTTTCTCCGACATAAAGCTCCAGCCAGTGAATGCTTTTTTTTCCGCCAAAGCT
>CAMBQS010000211.1 GCA_945870015.1 Desulfocicer vacuolatum DSM 3385 | reverse complement strand
ATGTCACAATAGAGAGAGTATTGATTTCACCGGTGTCGTTCCAGGTTTCCGGGATCACAATTCCTCGAATGGTTATGTTTTTCGGCCTTTTCATATCATTCATGCTGATTTGTTGTTATTTTCTGACTGGTTTCAATCGTCAATATTCTGATATAGAGTTTGCAAGCAGTGTGCCATGGCCTTAATCCGCCTTTGTTTATTGAAAATCAGATGCATGAAAATCATGTTGCATCGAACTTTTATGGACGTTTAACTTATAATTTATTAATATTATTTACGATTTTGATAGGCTGTATCGTGAAAAGCTGAGGCAATCAATCCCTGGGTATTTTTTATGAAGGCAAGGGAAGGGAGGGGAAATCGGAAATGAAATGTCTCAGCAGGGTGGGGGGTTCTGAAATACTTCTTGAATCGGAGCGGTTGTGCTATGTTTTCCGTTTTTGCGGGGAATCGAGAAAATTGTTTTCCAAATGAGATTTCTTTCTGGACTGTTTTTTTATATATGCTATTTTAAGTAATGACGATCACTGCATTTTGCGATATACGAAGGAGATGACAATGCGTTTTGGCATAAAGCGAATCGGTTTGATTTTGGCGATGGTGGCTATCATAAACACCGGGCAGGTGGGCTTTTGTGATGAGAAGGTTTTGATTCCGCCCCAAAAACCGTCCACTACGTTGACGGTAGCTCGGGCAATGGTCTGCGAGGATGTCAAAAACCTTCAGCCTGTCAATCCGACTGTTGTTTTTTCCGTTGAAAAAGAAAAAGCTTTCTGTTTTGCCGAGATTGAAGGTATTGATAAATCAGATACGATTTACCATGACTGGATACGGAGAGATGTCCATGTCGTTGGGTTTAAACTGGCTCTCAAGCCTCCGCGGTGGTCTATATCCAGTTCCATAACCCTGAGAGAGACAGACAAAGGACCCTGGCGGGTTGAGATTACCGATATGGATGGGAATATCTTAAAAATTCTTAGATTCAGTGTTGTTGATTGATTATGAATAATATTATTTTGTTTATCCAGAATCTGCGGTGGCAGGATTTTATCGATATCGTTATCAACAGTTATATCCTTTTCCGCATATATGTGTTGTTTCGGGGCACCACAACCTTTCGGGTGATGCTGGGGATTACAGGGCTTTTATTTTTTCAGCAGATCGCCACCGCTCTCGGGCTGGTGGTAACCAGTTGGCTGATTCAGGGAATTACAACCGTGGCGGCCATTATCATTATTGTTATTTTCCAGCATGAAATCCGTGGTGTTTTTCAGACAACAAAATGGAAAAACATACTCTGGGGGATTCCCAAGAGTTATAAGGAGACGCCATCTGAAACCATTGTTGAAACGATTTTTGATTTTTCCGAAAACCGGACGGGCGCATTGATTGTCTTCCCCGGCAAAGAAAATCTGTACAGTTATATCCAGAGGGGAATCCCCTGGCACGGCCGTATTTCCAAGGAAATGCTGAATACGATTTTTTGGCACAATAATCCGGTTCATGATGGGGCGATCATCATTGATGGCGATAAAATTGCCGAGGTGGCTTGCATTTTACCGTTGTCGGAACGGAAAAATCTGCCTTCCTATTTTGGAACCCGGCATAGAGCGGCAGTCGGATTGGCGGAGATTTCAGATGCACTTGTCGTGATTGTTTCAGAAGAGAGAGGTACGGTAACGGCTGTAAAAGGAACGAATATTGAAAATATAAAAAGAAAGCAGGATTTGACCTATGCCATTGATCTGCATCTCGGGAAGAAAAATGAGAGAGGGATTGTTCGAAAAGAAACATTTCAGTTAAGTATTGCGGCGATTCTTTCCGTTGTTTTTATTGCCAGTATCTGGAGTAATTTTTTAAGGAGTTCAGATACCCTTATTAATCTGGAAGTGCCGATTCAGTTTAAAAACAGGCAAGCAGGTGTGGAGGTTGTCGAAGTATCCGAAAATAATGTCAATTTGCAGATCAGTGGTTCCAATGCGTTGCTTCGTTCCATCAGTTCGGATAAGCTTTATGCTGAGATTGACCTGGAAAATGTCGATATCGGTGAGAACAGCTTTGTGCTGACATCGAAGAATATTCAGCTTCCTCCCGGTATTTCCCTGAATCAGATTACGCCTTCAACCGTGAATGTCCTCATTGACTCTATTGAGACCAAAGATCTGCCGGTACAGGTGGACTGGATCGGCAAACTGTCGCAACAGCTTCGGTTGAGTTCGGCAAATGTGGAGCCTTCAACCGTTCGTATTACCGGGAGAAGCCTGCTTTTAAAAAAGTTGAAGACGGTCTATACGAAAAAAGTTTCCCTGGATATCATTGAAAAAAGCGGTACAATCTTTGCCGGGGTTGCCGTGGACAATCCAATGAAAATTGCGCCGGGACAAAATGAAACCGTAAAAATCAAATACAATGTGCTCGACCGGCAGTGATCTGTTTATCAGGCCGGAATTTTACAATAAATGATTTTTCCGTCGCCGGGTGCAAAAAAATCCTCCAGTAAAGCAGCCTGTGTAAAGCCGACATGTTCATAGAACTTCCGGGTGGGCAGATATTTTTCGCTTTGGGAGGTGTCGATGTAGATTCGGGTTCCCCGCGCCTTTTGGATCAGCATTTCGGTCTCACAGAAGATTTTTGTTCCCAATCCTGTTTTTTGAAAATCCGGATGAACGGCGATCCAGTAAATATCGTAGCTGGACAGGGTACAGGGTGTGGCTCCAAAGCAGCAGTATCCGGCCAGGCATCCTCCTTCTTTGCTGTCGGAAAAAATAAAACGATAGCCGCTGTCAGGTCCCTTTGACAACCATTCTTTCACGAGTTCGATTGCCACATCAATTTCATAGGAATGGAAAAAACCAGTATCCTGTAAAAGGGACGCTACTTTTTTGATATCCCGGGAGCAGGGCATGTGCCGGAATAATTCCATTGTTTCGTGGATAACGTTTTGTTGTGCGGGTTTCCCATCAGGATTCAAACTTTGCATGGATGGCTTCATAAAAAATGGTTTTTGGGTGAGGATTCCTGCGACAAGGCTTTTGAATCAGGAAACATTGGTTCCGGGGAAATACGGTGCTGAACAGATTCAATGATTTTTGCAACCATCTGGTCATAGCTCAGGCCGGATTTCTGAGACGCGGCAGCAAAACCGCCGTCCGGACTCAGGCAGGGATTGGCATTTGCTTCAAGCACATAGACATTCTCTTCATGATCCACCCGCATATCGATTCGTCCGTAATCCCGGATTCTTAACAGCCGGGAACAGAGCAGGGCTGTATTTTCTATTTTTTTCTGTAATCGGGGGGAGAGATTTTCCGGAAAAATACGCCGGGTGTTTTGATACTCCAAAGATGTAGGGTCCCACTTGGCCCGGTAGCCGACAATGCGATGGAGATTTTCAGGCAATCGGCAAAAATCGATTTCGGCCAGGGGCAGAGGGGCCAAAGAGGGATATCCCATCAGGGAGACATTGAATTCTCTTCCATCAATATACTCTTCGACGATCACGGAGCCAAAACGGTCAGTAAAATCATGAATCCCCTGTTCAAGCGCCTGCGGGTCTGTAAAAACAGAGTTCTGGTCGATTCCGATACTGGCATCTTCAAACTGAGGTTTTACAATAACGGGAAATGTCAGCGCATCGGAATTCAGATTCGTGGGATGGTTCACCAGCACGGATTCAGGGGTCAGGATACCCGAGGAGTGAACCACCTGTTTGGTCAGCATTTTGTCTGTTGAAATCATCAGCGACATGGAGGGGGAACCGGTAAAGGGAACACCCAGAAGCTCCAGGACTGCGGCTGGATGACCGCAGAGGGTTGCATCTTCATCAACGGTTTCACAAAGATTAAATACCATTTGAACCGATTCTCTTTTCAGCCGATCGATAAAGAGAGGAAGGTCTTTTGTAAATGGAATGACGACCGGCCGGTATCCGAGAATATTCAAAGAACGCTCAATCGCATCCACCTGGGTAAGGACATCCATTGAATCGGTGGATGCGGATTGAGGCGTGTTAAAGATGATGCCGATGATATCAGGCATGCGCATATTCCCTTTGCGGAAGTTCCATTTTCGGGATGCATTGATGAAGCTGATATCGTTCCATGGCGGATTGCATGATAGCGTCGATCAATTGTGTATAGGAAAGACCGGTCAGCCTTGCAATGACGCAAAGATCGGAATGATTGGGGGTAAGTTCATCCATGGGATTCACTGCGATGAAGTTTGGTATTCCCTTCTCATCCGTCCGGATATCGATCCTCCCGGCATCCCGGCATCCCAGCCCCTGCCAGGCCTGTAAGGCAATTTGTGATGCCTGGCGTGCCAGATCATCATCTGCCATACGGTATGAAACAAGCTTTTCAATTTTCTGTTTGTTCTCACCGGCGCAGTCATCCGGCTCAATATTATTTTTGAATATCACTTCCAGGACGCCGATCGATCTGGCCTGGTCTCCGGAGCCGATAATACCGACCTTAAATTCCCGTCCTTGCAGATACTTTTCCACCAGAACCGGCTGCTTGTATGACTTGAGAAGTCCCCGGCAGATTTCGTGCAGCTCTTCCACCCGTGTAATCCTGGAAAATCCGTTGATTCCTTTTCCATTGACCTCAGCTACCGGTTTTGCAAACAGAGGAAACGGAAGCGTAACCGTATGGCCGTTCATCTCTTTGTTTACAACTATAAAATCGGGAGTGGGAATTCCCAGGTCGCGGATGACATGCTTGGTCATTCCTTTATGCTGCGTAAGGGAGAGTACCATTGGATCGGAAAACACATAGGGTATGGAGTTGGCTTCAAGCAGAGCCGGGATCTGCGCTTCTTGTCCCAATCCCCTTCGCCCATCGGAAATATTGAATACCATGTCCCATCGGTCGCCATTGGCAATCCGGTTTGTCAGACTGGTGATATCTCCAATGCGGTTCGTATCAAACCCCAGCTCCTGCAATGCACTTTCAATTGCATGGATCGTATCGGGCTGGTCAAACCCGGCTGCTTTTTCTTCCTCATATCCCATCTCCAGATCCGGTTTCTTCTGATCATACGTGAGCCCCACGACCAGATTTTTCTGAAGATATCGGATTTCTTGCTGGTTGGGCATTTCTGGCAAATCGCTATCGGTTGACAGGGGATACCGGAACTCCAGATTCTTATAATTGCGCAATACCAGGGATTCACTCTCCCGGCGGACAACATAATCCGGAAGCATGGGAATCTTACCGCCGCCTCCGGGTGCATCGATTACATATGCAGGAACAGCATATCCGCTGGTAAAACCGCGTAAGGATCGGATCATCTCGAGCCCTTTTTCAACAGGTGTCCGAAAATGACCGGAGCCCGGGATCGGATCACACTGATAGAGATAGTACGGCCTGACACGCATCTTCAGCAGCCCTTGAAAAAGGCGTTTCAAGGTTTTAGCCTCGTCGTTGATTCCTTTGAGCAGAACAGTTTGACTGCCCAGTGGAATACCGGCGTCAGCCAGACGGATGCATGCCAGCATGGTTTCAGGGGTAAGCTCATCCGGATGTGTGAAGTGAATGCTGATATAAAGAGGATGATACCGTTTCAGCATTCGGATCAGTGCCGGGGTAATGCGCTGTGGCAGAACAACCGGTGCTTTTGTACCGATTCGGATCATTTCCAGATGAGGAATTCGTTTTAATTGAATCAGTATCCACTCCAGTTGTTCATCCGCAAGCATCAAAGGATCGCCTCCGGATATAACAACATCCCGGATCTGACTGTTCTGACTTATATAGTTGATGGCTGCTTGCCATTTCGAGGTAGTCGATCCACCATCTGTTTTATTGCCGACCATTCGGGATCGGGTACAGTAGCGGCAATAGGTGGAACATATATTGGTAGCGAGAAAAAGAACCCGGTCCGGATAGCGATGAATCAATCCCGGAACCGGACTGTGGTTGTCCTCTCCAAGAGGATCGGCTTGTTCGCCTTTGCAGTGGAAATGTTCGTTTTCAACCGGAACCACGGTTCGACGGACAGGCTGAAGCGAATTTTCCCTGTCAATAAGGCTGGCGTAGTAAGGAGTGATGCTGAACGGCAGTGCCGTTGCTGAGGAGCCAAGGGCTCTTCTCTCTTCATCAGAGAGTGTGATGATTCTTTCAAGGGCTTTTAGATTTGTAATCCGGTTTTGCATTTGCCAGTGCCAGTCGTTCCATTGGCTCTGGTTGATTCCTGGGAAGAATTTTCTGCGGAAAGAATGGGTTTTTGGATTGGCGAATAAGGATTTTGATAATCCGTTTTTCGAGAGTGATCGTTCTTGAGCATT
>CAMBQS010000210.1 GCA_945870015.1 Desulfocicer vacuolatum DSM 3385 | reverse complement strand
CCTTCCCGGAAAAATCTGTTCCTCCTGCAAACCCGGGATATGGCCATGCGGGAAATGAAGAAACAGATGATTTTTGATCTGGAAGAGATTCTTTCAAAAGAAATCTTTCTAGGGCATGGAATCGGAGTCAGTGGAGGCGCTATGAGCGGGAGGATCGTCTTTACTCTGGACGAAATCAAAAAATGGCGAAACACCGAACCCAAATGTTTGCTAATTCTCATCAGAGGTGATACGGTTCCAGATGATATTCTTGAAATACATGCAAGCGATGGTCTCCTGACAGCAAGGGGAGGATTAACTTCCCACGCAGCAGTTGTGGCTCACCGATTGGAAAAAACCTGTGTTGTAGGTTGCGGAAATCTGATATGTGATGAGAAAAAGAAAACAGCCATGTTTAACAGCACTTGTTTACAATCCGGCGACTTCATCAGTATTGACGGCCAGGAAGGCTCTGTCTTCAAAGGATTGCTACGGGTAAAGCAGAAATAACCCGGATGATCATTTGGTAACCTTGTTTTTTAATTTTTAAAAACAGACGGAGAGAATCGATATGAAAAATTCATCCATCAACAGCAATGGGAAAAAGCTGGGTATCAACGGCTTTGGAAGAATCGGCAAACTCAGTTTATGGCAGCATGTTGGAAGAAAATATTTTGATGAGCTGGTAGTGAACGTCGGCCGCGGAGTGGGGACTTCTCTTGCAGATATCGCTCATTATGCGGAAAGAGACTCTTCCTATGGCTTCCTTCATGGCTTCCTTCATGGCTACAATGCTGAACCGGTAATCCATGACCTTGATGAAAAAAACGGCACCATGATGATTCACCATACACGGGTCCGCTTTTTACGCGAAAACCGGAATCCTGCCGACATTGGATGGAAAGATTATGATGTGCCGATTGTTGTGGACACCACCGGACAATTTCTGGACCCGACCCTGCCGGCAAAAGCGCCAAAAGGCTCAATCCGGGGGCATCTGGATGCAGGCGCAAAAAAAGTGATTGTCTCTGCTCCTTTTAAAATCAAAGGGCAGGGCATTCCCATGCCGGAAGATGCTGTCACGACGGTGATGGGCATTAATGGAAATGACTTTGATCCTAGACGTCACAACATTATCTCGAATGCATCCTGTACAACGAACTGCCTCGCCCATATGATCAAGCCCCTGATTGATGTTCTGGGATCGAAAAGAATTTTGTCGGCTTCAATGGCCACGATTCATGCCGCAACCGGATCGCAATCGGTTCTCGATAAACTTCCCAAAACCGGAAATACAGACCTTCGAAAAACCAGAAGTATCATGAACAATATTATTCTGACTACCACAGGGGCGGCAAAAGCGCTGAGGCTTGTCATTCCAGAAATGGAACATATCGGTTTTATTGCTGAATCAGTCAGGATTCCCACAAGTACCGGCTCTCTGATCATCCTGGTCATCAACATTCAGGAAGAGCTGAATGGCACTCCTGTTCGAAGAGACTTTTTAAACAATATCTACCGTCAGGCAGCAAAAGATGACCCAAACCAATACCTTCACTTTACGGAAAAACAAAATGTTTCCGTGGATATCATTGGAATACCGAGAGCCGCCGCCATTATTGAGGGGCATGAAACCCATACCCGTACAGCCGAAGTGTCCATTGATATGGGTCATGTACCCAATCTCAGCAAGGAGATCACTGCGGCTCTGAAAGATACCTTTGTTCGGATTCCGGTCACACAGGCGGTTATTTATGGCTGGTATGACAATGAACTGGGGAGTTATGTAAACATGCTCAGTGACCGGACTGTGTCGATCGCTGAAACCATGTAAAAATCAGACCCACGTTTTTCATCATGCCGGACACGTCCGACATGATGGAAGTCATTTATTTATTTTCGTCCAGTTCTTTTCGGATCGCATGGGCCATCTCCTCCATCGTGATCGGTTTGTTGAGAAGACTTTTCACGCCGATCCGTTGAGCCTTTTCCTGTGTCATCACTTTGCTGAAGCCGCTGCATATGATAATGGGAATGTCTGAACGGATTTTTTTGATTTCCATGGCAAGTTTATCCCCTGCCATCTCCGGCATGGTCATGTCGGTAATGACGATATCATACTTATCCGGATTGGCACGGAATGCTTCCAGGGCATCATATGAACTGGTCCTGCCCTCAACTTGATAACCCAGATCATTCAGCATTTCGATACCGATATCCACGAGAAACTTCTCATCATCAACAAACAACACCTGTTCATTACCTGTTGGTAAATCCAATATACTGCTTTCCACTTTTTGTATCTCCTTTTCAATAACAGGGAACAGAACATAAAAGCTTGTTCCGACACCCGGCTTGCTGGACACTTTGATATCACCGCCGCAATCGGCAACAATCCCGTGAACTGTCGCAAGTCCCATACCTGTGCCCTCTGTAATCTTTTTAGTCGAAAAATAAGGCTCAAAAATATGGGACAGTGTTTCTTCATCCATTCCGACTCCTGTGTCTCTTACGGTCAGCCTGAGATATTTTCCCGGTTCGATGTCATTATAATTAACTACATCATCGGCTGTCAGCGCTACGGGAGAAAGCTCGACATGCAACTCCCCACCCTCTGCTTCCATGGCTTGGAAAGCATTGACACATAAATTCATTAAAACCTGATGAATTTGTGTCTGATCCGCCATGACCGCGCCAAGGTTTGAAACCACATTGTGAGTGATCTCAATTGTAGAAGGAATCGTAGGTCTGATCAATTTCAAAACTTCCTTACAAACCAAACCAATATCAACAGGTATTTTTTCAGCCTTTGTCTGACGGCTGAATGCAAGGATCTGCTGCACCAGACTTTTTGCCCGTTCACTGGAAGCCGTGAGTTGCTGGATATATTTTTGAACCTTGTCATTTCCCTGAGAATTCAGTAACGCCAGTTGAGAATATCCCATTATTGCAGATAGTATATTGTTGAAATCATGGGCAATGCCTCCTGCCAATGTACCGATGGCTTCCATTTTTTGGGCCTGACGTAATTTTATTTCCAGCCTTTTCTTTTCATCTTCCGCTTCTCTTTTTTTTGTAATGTCCAGAAGCTGTCCGATGGTTTTCATCCGGCCATGTGAATCCTGAATTGTGTTTCCCGTGAATTTTATGCGCCTTTTTTCTCCTGTTTTCCTCAAGATGTTAAACTCATATTTGGATTGAACAGCTTCTCCCTGCTGCCTTCTTCTGTATCGATCCGCAACAAGATCCACACTATCTTCATCCAGAACAATCCGAAAATCTTCGTCAATCAATTCTTCACAAGAGCGGCCGGTAATTCTGCAAAATTCATCATTTACATACTGAAACTTGTAATCCGGTCCAATGAGGATAATCCCGTCATGGGAATTTTCCACAATTGACCGGAACTGGATTTCATTTTCACGCAACACCTCCAGCGAACGTTTTTTCTCCGTAATATCGGTTGAGATCCCAACCGTCCCGATCAGTTCACCATTATGATTTTTATAGGGAGTAAAGGTTGTCTCAAAAATAGAATTTTGAACATGACTTTCCGTTATAAAAGAATTACCAGCCAGTGCTTTTTCGATATTATAGATCATTTTCGGTTGATCCTGAAACAGCTTGAAAATCGATTTACCGACCATACGGGCAGGTTGAATACCCAAAACCGTTCCCCCTTTCCCTTCAAAAAGAGTGACCTCTCCTTTTACATTCACGATAAAAATGATGCCTGGAGCATTTTCAATGATGGTTCGATATTTCCTTTCGCTGTTTTGCAGTTCTTCTTCAAATTCCCTGCTTTTAACCGTATTTTTATAGAGTTTTTCAAGCAGGCAATTGAACTCACTGGCAAGGATACCGATTTCATCCCTGTTCACCACCTCAATTCCTTTTGAAAGATCTCCTGTCCGTTGAATGGTCTGGATATAATCGATTAAACCGTCAACCCTTTTGAACACAGTTTTCTGCAATATCAGCAGGACCAGGACAATGATTATGCTGAATCCAATTTTTATAAAAAAGGCATGGCGTATCGTACTCATACCTTTTGCAGAGATTTCCCTTGTATTGTTTACTTCTACCAGTAAAGCCAACCGCCTCTGGATATCCGTCAGGGTTGTATAGGCCTGCAAAACCGTCTTTCCACTTTCCTGAACGAAATAAGGGGAAGTTTCGGTTATTTTCAATGGGATGTGCTTTAACTTTGATGGGCTAAACGCCTGCGAAATTGGATAAATTCCAAAATCGGTACGTGTCTGTTCTTTGATTTTTTGAATAACATCTTCATTAAAAAACCGCCCCATGATGATGCTTCCAAGAATAGGCCCTTTATTGTCGTTATTCAAAATCGGACGGGAAGAGATCAACATGGGACCGCTGCGGGTCATAAAAATCCCCTTGACCGATACATCCGAAAGTGGTTTTTTATCAATCCTGTAAGAAACCAAAGGATGGGATTTTGGGAAACGATCTTCCGGAAGATCACGGATCGTAATTGTTTTTTTCGTTGACAGATCAACCATCCGGCTCCAGAGAACCTTCCGATCCTTGTTCACAATACAAATATAGTTCAGATTGTTGCTGAAAAAGGTAGCTTCCGGCAGGTTATTCTTGATATAATCCTCTGACGGGGAAGCTGCGTATCGATAGGTTTCATCCCAGGCAGACCAGTCATGACAAAAAACATCCAGGTGATAAATCTCCCTGTCGATTGCCTGGATAGCACGTTTGATGTTCTTGATGGTCTGCGCCTGCTCCAGCTCCAAAAAACTGGGCAACAGGATCAGCTTCTGGATACCATAATCAATTGCCGCATATCCGATAAAAACACAAAATAGAATCAAAATCACTTTGGTCTTAATCTTTTCCAATTTTCGTTTCCTCTTGCATGGATTGCACGCACATTATTTCCAGCAGGAAATGGAAATCACATCTTCCAGCAGGGTTTTATCTCTTTTCCGGTTTATGGAAGATTTGAAAATCGTTTAATATGGAGAGTCGTGGCTACATCTAATAGAAAAATGATAGCATGTATCCTGAAAAATTACAAATTGTATCTAAACTTTCCCAAGATCAAAAATCGCCTTGATCGCCTGTGGTTTGTGATTTATATGATATGAAATTGTGATGAACACCGGAAAGGAATCAGATTGCCAGAAATCGAATCTTATATTGAAGTTGCGATTGCATTGCCGGTTTATCATACCTATACATATCAAGTTCCGGAGGCACTCATACCATTCAGTGTTACTGGAATCCGGGTACTTGTACCCTTTGGCCGGCGCAAAGTGACCGGGTATATTCTCGGGCTCTCCCAAAAAACAGAATTGTTTGAAATTAAAAAAATCATTGATATTCTGGATGACAAGCCACTTTTCCCGGAATCCATGATTTCTTTTTTCAGATGGATTGCCGACTATTACATGCATCCAGTCGGTGAGGTGATCAAGGCCGCCCTTCCCAATGGATTGAACCTGTATGAGTGGACAGAACTTTCCATCACAGAACCGGGAAGAAATCGTTTGCAGGCCAATGATATCCCGCTGCTTGAAAGAAAAATCTTATCCCTTCTTGATGATGGCGCGTTGCTCGAAAAAAATCTGAAAAAAAAACTCAAGACAGAGATCCGTGCCAGTCTGATCCAAAGAATGCTCCATTCCGGGGTAATCCAGAAAAAAATGATTTTAAAAGGCGACCATTCCGGTTCCCGCAAAGAATCCTTTCTGACCTTTGTCAACTCCGATATTCCCCTGGATCAACATGCTGAAAAAAGAAAAAAGATACTTGAATTTGTTCGATCCCACGAGAATGGTATTTCACAAAAAGAGTTGAAGGAAAAAATATCCGGGGCGCAATCTTCTGTTGCCTATCTTGTCCGAAACGGTTTTCTGTCGGAAAGCATGAGAAAGATTTACCGGGACCCGCTGGGAGATCCGATTCCACCGGACAGGCCGCCGGATCTTACAAAAGAACAGCAAAATGCAGTCTCCGCGGTTATCCATGCCATTGGAAACGGATTCTCCGCATTCCTTCTGTCAGGCGTTACCGGAAGCGGAAAAACAGAAGTCTATATGCGGATTGCAGAATTCACTCTAAAAAAGGGATTTTCCACCCTGATTCTGGTTCCGGAAATTGCATTGATTTCCCAAACCGAAAGACGGTTCCGGGCTCGTTTTGGAGAGTGTATTGCTGTCCTGCACAGCGGACTCTCTTCCGGCGAAAAATATGATCAATGGGAAAGAATTCTGGAGGAAAAAGTTCATATTGTCATTGGTGCACGTTCCGCCATTTTTGCACCGATCACCCGTCTGGGCG
>CAMBQS010000209.1 GCA_945870015.1 Desulfocicer vacuolatum DSM 3385 | reverse complement strand
TGCAAAAGACAGTATCCACTGGCCGGAGTTGTGTATTTTTTTCCGCGGTCATTACCAGGCGGCAACTCCGGGAGATGCAATGATACGGGGAGTCAACGGTATGGGTGAAAAAGTTACCATGCTGTCCAAAAACAGTTTACGCCTGGTGGGCATTCACGGGTCAAAGCTGACGACTCATGTGCCCATGATCTTTTCCGGTCCGGGAATCAATGCCGGCCGGGAAATTCACAGTCCGGCGAGGCTGCATGATATTTTGCCGACCCTCTGCCGTATCCTGGGGTGGAAGATACCGGAAACCGCTGCGGGTAAAGTTTGGAAAGAGATAATGACAGCAACATGAAACAGGTTTTATAAGCGGTATTCAGATATACGCTTTTGCCATCATCCGAAATTTCATTCAGGTCAAGGTAAATCAATGACACATGAATTGATGTCATTGCATCCAGCTTCAAGTTCGGGTATGATCTCCAAACGATTTTTCAGGGCAGGAAGGATTGCCTTGTTCATTATGCTGATATTTTACCCAAAAAAGAGTGGAGAACGATGAATAAAAGCTATTCACTGGAAAGGTGGTCTATTGAAAATGCAGTAGATCTCTATGGGGTTAACAATTGGGGTGCCGGCTACTTCAGTATCTCGGATCAGGGAGAGGTTGTTGTTAATCCATCCGGAACCAGTGGTGATAAAAACGCTGTCAGTCTGATGAAAATTGTTTCCGATATCAAAGACAGGGGAATGGGAATGCCGATTCTTCTCCGGTTCCGGGATATCCTTCAATCTCAGATCACCTGCCTTCACAAAAGTTTTCAGGATACCATCGATGAATTTGGATATCAAAACAAATACAAGGGTGTGTATCCGATCAAGGTGAATCAGCAACAACAGGTTGTTGAAGAGGTAACCCATTTCGGATCCCGGTTCCACCATGGACTGGAGGCCGGAAGCAAGGCCGAACTGATTGCTGCCATATCGCTTCTGAGAGATCAAGAAGCTTGCCTGATCTGCAATGGCTATAAGGATGAGGAGTTTGTGGATCTGGGACTGTATGCATGTAAAATGGGATACAATTGTTTTTTTGTCATTGAAATGCCGAGTGAACTGGAGCTGATTCTGGAAAGAGCCGAAGCGCTGGATATTAAACCAAAGATCGGCGTTCGTATTAAAATCAGTACCCGTGCAGGTGGTCACTGGACTGAATCCAGCGGAGATCGAAGTATTTTTGGACTCAGCATGATTCAGATTCTGAGAGTCGTGGAAACACTGAAAGAAAAAGGGATGCTGGACTCGTTGCAGCTTTTACATTATCACATGGGGTCTCAGATATCCAACATTCGCGATATCCGGTTTTCCGTTACTGAGGCGTGCAGGGTATACGAGGGCCTCTTCGAAGAAGGGGCGCCAATGGGGTATCTGGATCTTGGAGGCGGATTGGCTGTGGATTACGACGGCTCGCACACCAATTTCATCAGCAGCCGAAACTATACCCTGAAGGAGTATTGTTCTGATATCATCGAAGTGATTATGAGTACACTGGATGAAAAAGCAATCCCTCATCCGGTAATTATCACAGAGTCCGGCCGTGCAACAGTTGCTTATTATTCGGTTCTGTTATTCAACATTCTGGATGTCAGCCGGTTTGAAACCTATCCAATCCCGGAGATTCTAAAGGAAGAAACCCATGAGATGATCGTGAATTTATGGGAGGTGAAGCAGTCGCTCAATTTGAAAAATATACAGGAGTGCTACAATGATGCACTTTATTATCGGGATGAATTGAGGCAACTGTTTAAGCATGGCAGCATTTCACTCCGGGAAAGAGCGATGGGTGAAAATATTTTCTGGCATATTATTCATAAAATCAGTCAAGATACGAAGAAGTTGAAAACCATTCCAAATGAACTGGAAGGAATTGAAACCGCGCTGGCAGATATTTATTATGGCAATTTCAGCGTATTCCAGTCTCTTCCGGATTCCTGGGCAATCGGTCATCTGTTCCCGATTTTACCGATTCATCGATTGAATGAGCAGCCGACCCGTAATGTGATTCTTGCCGATATCACCTGTGACTGTGATGGAAAGATCGATAAATTTATCGATCAGCATGCTGTGAAAGATACGCTTGCGCTCCATGAAATCAATGATACGGAAGAGTATTATCTGGGGGTTTTTCTGGTGGGTGCATATCAGGAGACTCTCGGAGACCTGCATAACCTTCTCGGCGACACCAATATTGTCAGTGTTCAGATTACAGAAGATGGTGATTATGAACTGATCAAGGAGATTGAGGGAGACTCCGTGGAAGAGATATTGTCCTATGTGGAATATGACGTCAAGACAATGATTTCAGATTTTAGGGAATTGGCGGAGAATGCAATTCGAAATAAGCGGATCACTCCAAAGGAAAGGCAGAAAATAATGAAGGCATTCCGATCCGGACTCCAGGGATATTCATATTACGAAAGATAGTGGAGGAAAAAGCAATGGGAAGAGTTTTAATCATAGGCGCAGGAGGAGTGGGGCAGGTTGTTGCGTTTAAATGCGCAAAGCTGCCGGAGGTTTTTTCTGAGATCTGTCTGGCCAGCCGGACAGTGGAAAAATGCAGAAACATCGCTGCTAAACTTCCACGCACGATTCAGACCGCACAGGTGGATGCGGATAATGTTCCGGAGCTGGTTGCCCTGATTAAAAAATTCAAACCAGATGTCATCATCAATGTGGCACTTCCCTATCAGGATCTTCATATTATGGACGCATGTCTGGAAACCGGTGTGGATTATCTGGATACCGCCAACTATGAGCCCAGGGATGAAGCCCGGTTCTGTTATCAATGGCAATGGGATTATCACGAACGTTTCAAAGAAAGAGGGATCATGGCGCTGCTGGGAAGCGGCTTTGATCCAGGGGTAACCAATGTTTTTTGCGCATGGGCCCAGAAGAAACATTTTGACAGGATTCAGGAAATCGATATCATCGATTGCAATGCCGGGGATCACGGACATCCGTTTGCAACCAATTTTAATCCGGAAATCAATATCCGTGAAGTGACGGCCAAGGGCAGATATTATGAAGACGGAAAGTGGATTGAAACCGAGCCGCTGTCCATGTCAAAAGTATATGATTTCCCGGAAGGGATCGGCCCTTGCAAGATTTATCTCTTATACCATGAAGAACTTGAGTCCCTTACCCGGCACATTAAAGGAGTACAACGGGCACGATTCTGGATGACCTTCAGTGATTCCTACCTGAAGCATCTTGAGGTGCTTCAAAATGTCGGAATGACCCGAATTGATCCGGTTGTTTATAATGGACAGGAGATAATACCGCTTCAATTTTTGAAATCCCTTCTTCCGGATCCTGCATCCTTGGGTCCGGTAACCAAGGGGAAAACCTGTATCGGCTGCCTGATCAAGGGAGTAAAGGATAACCGGGAAAAACAATACTACATCTATAATATCTGTGATCATGAAAGCTGTTACAGGGAGGTTCAATCCCAGGCTGTTTCATATACCACAGGTGTTCCGGCAATGATTGGCGCACTGCTTATGCTGACTCGAAAGTGGCAGGGCAAAGGTGTTTTTAATATGGAAGAGTTTGATCCAGAGCCGTTTATGAATGAATTAAACCGGCATGGATTGCCATGGACGGAAATAACATCATAATATAATTTTAAAAAACAATATTTTGTTGAAAAGGTGATCTTGTTTTTATTATTGTAAATTTTCTTTAAATGATTATAATACCCCTGTTTTTTTGACGCTACCAAGATAACCCGGAGTATCGATCGGCAGCCACAGGGGATATGAAAACAAGAAAATCTATTTTAGAGGAGCTTGATTACCTGAGGGATCAATTCTGGGACACTGATTTTTTAGAAATTGTTAAAACAAACAGCCCGTTGATGAAAGAGGTTTTAAAAAAAATCCGTTCTGTTGCGCCGACGAAAACAACGGTTCTGTTGCTGGGAGAAACCGGAACCGGTAAAGGGGTGATGGCCAGATTGATTCATGCACACAGCAACCGGAAAGAAAATCAGTTTATTGGAGTTCACTGCGGAGCCATTCCAGACACCCTGATGGAAAGCGAACTGTTTGGTCATGAGAAAGGGGCTTTTACCGGTGCAGTGAAGAGGAAGCTCGGCAAGTTTGAAATCGCCAAAGCAGGTACCATATTTTTGGATGAAATCAACACGATTACATCTTCAACTCAAATCAAACTTCTTCAGGTGTTGCAGGATAGAACATTTCAACCCGTTGGAGGTGAAATCAATATTGAAACAGATGCGCGTTTTATTGCAGCATCAAATTGTGATTTGAAGGATATGGCGGAGTCCGGAGAATTCAGAAAGGACTTATATTACCGCCTGAATGTATTTCCAATCGTATTGCCGCCTCTTCGAGAACGGAAGGAGGATATCCCGGAGCTGGTTTCCCAATTTATAAGGCAGTTGAACCTTTTTCATGCAAAGCAGATCAGCGAGGTTCACGCGCTTGTTTTGGAAGCGCTTGATGCTTACGATTGGCCGGGCAACATCCGGGAATTGGAAAATTTGATCGAACGCGCTCACATACTGGAAACAAGCTCAACACTCACTCCTGAGAGTTTTCCAATGGAATTATTTCAAAATCAGCCACCGATTACGCAGATTGACTTGAATGCCTCAAAGAGTCTTGCAGCGGTTCGCCGTGCCGGAGTAGAGAATATTGAAAGGCAATACCTTAAAGAAATACTGAGCATCAATAAAGGCCGGATTGCTGCCAGCGCCCGGGATGCAGCTATCAGTACAAGGCAACTGCATAAACTGCTTACCAAATATGGAATCCAGAAGAGTGAGTTCAAATAGTTGCTATCATAACGGAGAAAATGTATAAAAAATGGCAACATCTGTGCTTCGGTTGGATTGGTAACGGGTATGGAATCCCTTTTATTCAGAATTTTTTGATTCGGAATTTATAATTCCTTTTTATCTGTGTTTATCGAACTGACAGTTCCGAAAACAGATTTTTCTTTTCAAGCAGAGCTTGCATTTATAAGATGGAGATCTTTTTTTTTTAAAAAAATTTAAGTGTAGATAATTCGGGCAAGAAATATATCTTGAATTGTATGCGTAATGATTTGAAATCTAATTATAATTTTTAACCCGGGTCGTCGGATTCGGAATCTTTGATTCCGATTTGATGTATTTGTTTTTTTTTGCTATATGCCTGTTTGAACCGGATCGGTGAGAGAAATATGCAGGGGTAATAATTGACACCATGGCATAGGGTTTGCTATAATTCTTGTGCTTTGATTCAACGTTATTATATGGGAGTGTAAGATGGAAGAAGGTAAAATTCGTATGTTCAAGAAGATGTTGGAAGATCAACTGAGTGAACTTGCCCAAAGTGGCGAAATGACCTTGAACGGATTAAAGAGTGAGGAGCATAACTATGCGGATCCTCTTGATCGTGCGTCTGTAAATGAGAACCAGGGGTTTATGCTTCATATTAAAAATCGGGAGAGCCGTCTGATCAATAAGATCCGAGACGCTTTGGAACGGATAGAAGACGGTGATTTTGGTAATTGTGAAGTTTGTGGTGAGGAAATATCTTATAAAAGATTATTGGCAAGGCCGGTTGCAACTCAATGTATCACATGCAAAACAAAATTGGAAAAAAGGGAGCGAATTTTCGGGACATAAATTTTGAATTCATAAAATGTGAAACAAAGTTTTTGGTGAACATTTTCCATTGTTTTGCGGAAACAATGGCGGGAGTCTTCCAGGGGCAACCAAAAGTCTCATATACGCTCAAAATATAGATCATTAAAAAGACCAGATCGTGTCTACATACAGATAATTTTTGTGTTCTTTTTTTATCAGAATGCCATTAATAAAAACTTTTTCTCCAATAAATTTTACAACGGACGGATTTTCGCTTTCAGGGTCAATTCGATACTCCTTTTCATCAAAGGTTGAAAGAGTATAAGCGACGACATTGCCTTTGTGATCCCAGTCAGCAGGTACGATGATGCCCTGAAGACTGACTTTGTTTCCATCGATAATTTTTTTTCCCCTCATTGTTTCAGCCCTATGATTATGAAACTCTGGGTGCTTTATTAGCAATAAATATACCAGATTATTCGAATTTGTTTTATCGGTTCTATCAAGCTTTTTACTTTACTCAGCACTCAAAGTGCCGATAAAATCAGGTTTAATCGGAATTAAATATTCCGATTACCAGCCACATGATGTTGAATGTCGGTTATTTTTTTCCAGCCGGATCATTAAGATGTTTTTTCTTCACGGATGGGTATCTCCCACT
>CAMBQS010000208.1 GCA_945870015.1 Desulfocicer vacuolatum DSM 3385 | reverse complement strand
TTCTCGGTGTTACGAGAATCTCAATTTTGTTGGCAGAAATTTTTCTGGACTCATATCGTGAAGATCTTGTCAGGTTCGCGGTAGCCTTTCCAATCATTTCACATACCCGATGAGGGCCGATCATGCCAAGAACATGCTGCCGGATACTTCCGATTGCATCGGGCGAGGCTGCATATAATCCAGCTTCTCTCGCAATATTCGGATTACCTGTCAGTTTTACCAGCCGTTCATAAAATGAATCTACCTGACTTTGCATAAACCAATGTCCCGGATCTGCTACTTCGTAAGGGGTCATTCCGGAATACTCCAACAATTCAGTAACATTGATATAGCTATACCGGTTACTGATTAATTTGATATATGTGCCAATAATTCGGCTATTATAAAGAGGTCTATCATCCGACATATAACATTCCCCTGTGATCCAGATTTTTCGTGAAGTTCTGGATAAAAAATATATTTTTACAAATATTTATCTATCTTTAATACGGTATGCTACTAAAGCCTTCTATATCATGACAATTTAATCTTGCAAGCTAAATTTCGTCTGATCCTGCCTGATTTTTCACTTGAAACAAATTTCACATCTGTCTTAATTTTTTAGAATAAATGGTTATTGCATACCCTCCTGTTTTAGAAGTTATACGCACTTTTAAAAAAAACAACATAATTTGTTATAGTTACAAACAGCGTTCACACCCCTGACAAAAATCTAATTCCAGACAAGGAAATCACTCCACAAAAAATTTCCAGACTGAAGTTCATAAAATGAATGAATGAAAAATTCAGGCAGATTAAACTTCAAATAATCTTTTATTTGTTAAAAAATTTAAAAAAAAACTTTATCATTTAAAATTTATATGCTAATTTATGTAGATCAAAGTACGATCTGTGTCAAATTTACAATCTCTCCGAGGTGGCCCCACCGAACGAATTTGGGTGCCAACCAAACAATCAGAAAATTAATGAATACAATGCGGATATAACAAATCTATCGTTTGTTTTTCTCATCGTAATAAGAACAGTAAGCCAGTCTTTCTTTTCCCAGCACAATTTGTCGCTGCACCGGAGGCATATACTATGATTGACGAAAATACCCACTCCTTTATCTCTGAAAGTCGCGAAATGATTGATGAAGTAGAACCATATCTGATTGAATTGGGACAATCTTCAATAGAAAACGGAGAAGTCAATCCAGAAACGACAAACCTTATTTTCCGCCTTTTCCATTCTATAAAGGGTACGGCCGGATTCCTTGGATTCAATACGGTCGTTAAAGTTACTCATGAAGCAGAAACCCTTCTCGATCTGGTTCGAAACGAGCAGGCCGGAATGGATCATACCAATACAGATTTGCTCTGCAGAACCTGTGACCTTGTCGGTTCATTACTCAATCAAATAGAAGCAACCGAATCGGATACTGGTTTGGAGTCTGAGGCAGAATCCATTATTCAAGAGCTTGCGCTGCGAATTTTAGTGGGCAAAGGGAAAATTCCGGATACACCACCACCACCTAAACCGGCTGAGCAAAAAAAGAGCAGAAAACAGACCGTCACAGAAGTTGTTCAGGAAGAAAAAGTCCCGGTGGAAAAGGAACAAGAAGAGTTCGACCTCAAAATGCTGATCAGTCCTGAAATGCTGCAAAGGTTCACAGAGGAAAGTGATGAACAACTTCAACAGGTTGAATCCGCCCTGTTGGATCTGGAAAATGACCCTGAAGATAATGAATTAATTTTGGAAGCATTCAGGGGTTTGCATAGTTTTAAAGGCAATTGCGGCTTTACTGGATTTTCAAAATTAGAAAAATTGAGCCACCGGACAGAAACCATACTCGAGGCGATCAAGGCTGGAAGAGCGAAAGCTGAGCCGGAAACCATTCAATCCCTGCTTCACATGGTCGATGTGTTCCGTCAAACGATTGCCGGCATATCGCATAATGGCAAGGAAGAGATTGATAATATGCCTCTTCTTGAAGATTTTCTGGATGATATAATCGCTTCTATCAAAAATGCCGACCCTGTCGTACCCAGTAAACCCCTGGTTGAAAAACCAAAAATCGAACAGGAAGAAGCCCTTTTTCTTCTTCGAAAAAGCCAGCCACCCCCAAGAGTAGAAAAAAATACATCCAAAACCAACTCTGAAAAAAAATTACAAAAATCCAAACCGCCAGCTCAGGCAAACAGCCGATCCATTGTTCGACAGGATATTCGTGTCGATTTGACCAAACTGGACAGCCTTATCAATCTGGTGGGGGAACTGGTGATTGCAGAAGCCATGGTCACCCGCAATCCGGATTTAAAGGGATATGAATTTGAAAATTTTGAACGTTCCAGTACGCACTTGAATAAAATTGTCAGAGACATTCAAGATATGACGTTATCCGTCAGAATGATTCCCATCGCAGGTATCTTTCGTAAAATGATCCGTCTTGTTCACGATCTCTCGACCAAGGCAGGGAAAAAAATAGACCTCAAGCTATTGGGAGAAGATACGGAAATCGATAAGACCGTGTCGGAACTCATTGCTGATCCTCTTGTACATCTTGTTCGAAACTCGATTGATCACGGTATTGAGCCTCCTCAGGAAAGAACAGCCATTGGAAAAAAAGCGACAGGAGAACTCATGCTTGAGGCAAAGCATGAAGGTGGAGAGATCTGGATCATTATCAGTGATGATGGCCGGGGGTTGAACCGGGAGAAAATACTTCAGAAAGGCATCGAAAAAGGACTGATTCCGGACGACGGTATGAATATGAGCGACCAGGAGGTATTTGAACTGATCTTCCAGCCCGGTTTTTCAACTGCAGACAAAATTACGGATGTATCTGGAAGAGGCGTTGGAATGGATGTCGTTAAAAAGAATATCGAAAAGATCAAAGGGCATATCGACATCCACAGCAAACCAGGCCAGGGAACAAAAATGATTCTTCGAATCCCGCTGACGCTGGCGATTATCGATGGGATGCTGGTTCGTGTCGGTAAGGCCCAATACACAATACCCTTACTATCCATCAGGGAATCCATTCAAGTAGAAGAAGATAAAATAACGACTACCATGGATGGTCAAGAACTGGTTCAGGTAAGAAATGAACTCATACCTGTTGTGCGTCTGTATGAACTGCATAACATTGAGCCCGACAGTAAAAATCTTCATGAAGGCCTTCTCGTTATTGTGGAATACAGGGATGAATCCGCCGGCATTCTGATTGATGAAATCATAGGGGAGCAGCAGGCAGTGATCAAAGGCCTTTCCAACTACGTCGGAAACATCAAAGGAATTTCAGGCTGCACGATTATGGGTGATGGTGAAATCAGCCTGATACTGGATACAGGGGGGCTGATTAAAAAAGCGCAGAGCTGGGTAGCCGCTTGAAAGCAGAATAACTCAAAGGGGGAATAATATGCGTGAAGAAATCGATGTCTTAGATGAAGACCTTTATGATGATGGCGAAGATACCTTGAAGGATCGGTATTTCACCTTCCAGGTAGGGAAAGAAGAGTATGGAATTGAAATTATGTATGTTATTGAAGTTATCGGGATTCAAAAAATAACCGAGGTTCCGGATATGCCGGTATTTGTTAAAGGTGTGATCAATTTACGGGGCCAGGTTATCCCGGTAATGGACGTACGTTCCAGGTTTGGAATGGAAGAACATCCATATGATGAGAGAACCTGTATCGTTGTTGTCACGATAAAAGACAGCGCAATCGGTTTGGTGGTGGATATGGTAAGTGATGTCATTGATATCCCCGAAACCGATGTGGACCCGCCGCCCAAAATCAGCCGCAAACCCGGAAGCCGATTCATCAAAGGACTGGGTAAAGTCGATAATCAGGTCAAAATACTTCTGGATGTACAAAAACTACTTTATGACGAAGAACTGGAACAGGTCACATCTGTAACAGAATAATATGCTGTTTGAAAACCGGATTGACAAATAGCGAATCCGTTACTCTCATACCGGAATCACATTTTTCCAAATCAAATAAAAATCTATGGCATCTGACACTTTATATCAGAATCCAACCTCCAACATACTTAACCAATCCGGGGCGATGGTACAATTAACAAGCAGTGAATTTAATGATATCCGGAAAATCGTCTATGACAATTTTGGCATCAATCTGACGGAACAAAAACGATCCCTTGTTATCGGCCGTTTATTCAAGCTGCTTCGATCATATGGGCTGCAATCTTTTCAGGAATATTTCAACTACATCAAATCCGATACCTCCGGCCGGGCAATGGGAGAGCTGATCAATCGAATATCAACAAATCATACTTTTTTTTTCCGAGAAAAAGAACATTTTGAATTTTTAAGCAAGGTCGTTCTTCCCGGGATTGAAGCGCGTCCAAAAAAAAAACAATTCAAACGATTTGAGAATCTGGTGTGCAGGCTGTTCATACGGAGATGAACCCTATACTTATATTATCGTAATGCGGGAATACTTCAAGGCCAAATACCATTTGTGGGACGCCGGTCTTCTGGCTACAGACATTTCAGAACCCGCTCTTTCCGCTGCCAAAAAAGGTATCTATTCGAGCGAAAGAATTCGTCTTGTACCACCGGATTTAAAAAACAAATATTTCAAAAAAATACAGGATGATGAATGGGCTGTATCCGACAGTTTAAAAAGTGAAATCACTTTTCGAAGATTAAATCTCATGAATCAGTCTTACCCATTTAAAAAACAGTTTGATATTATTTCATGCAGGAACGTGATGATCTACTTTGATCAGCCAACCCGGGATGCCCTTGTCAATAGATTCTATAACCACACCACTCCGGGTGGATACCTTTTTATCGGCCACTCAGAGACGCTGCGATCAGATTCCTGTCCCTATGACTATGTCAAACCAGCGATATACAGAAAGGGAGCTGTCTGATGACAAAACCGATCCGCGTCCTGGTAATTGATGATTCCGCCCTTGTTCGTGATATTCTGACAAAAGGCCTCAACATGGATCCAGGAATTACGGTAGTTGGCAGTGCCTCTGATCCATATATTGCAAGAGACAAAATTGTAAAACTTAATCCGGACGTGCTGACATTAGACGTTGAAATGCCGAGAATGGATGGGGTTGAATTCCTCCGAAAACTGATGCCTCAATATCCTTTACCGGTTATCATGGTCAGCGCCCTGACGGAAAGAGGCAAGCAAGTTACCCTTGATGCTCTTTCCTTTGGCGCGATTGATTTTGTGACAAAACCAAAGGCAGATGTTGCAAGAGGGTTGGAATCCATGATTATGGAACTCCGGACCAAGATTAAAATTGCATCCACAGCAAATGTCTCACACTGGAAGAAGAAACGCTATACCGATGACACCAGGAACCAGAAACCCGTCAGAGCCCTGGCTGAATCCACCGATAAAGTGATTGCAATTGGGGCTTCAACAGGCGGGACTGAGGCCATTCGGGAAATCATTACCCGATTTCCGATCACCACTCCAGGAATCGTCATTGTCCAGCATATGCCCCCTGGATTCACAAAAATGTTCGCTGAAAGAATGAACAGTCAGTGCATTATGGATGTCAAGGAAGCTGAAGATAAGGACAGGATCATGCCGGGCAGAATCCTGATTGCTCCCGGAGCAAAGCAGATGAGCGTTAAACGTTCAGGAGGAATATATGAAGTCATTGTCAAGCCAGGCGACCTGGTTTGCGGGCACTGTCCTTCTGTTGAAGTTATGATGAATTCCGTTGCAGAACACGTTGGATCGAATGCGGTTGGGGTTATGTTGACCGGCATGGGCAGGGATGGCGCAAACGGGATGCTGGCAATGCGAAATGCCGGTGCAAGAACCATTGCCCAGGATGAAGCGTCATGCGTCGTATTTGGCATGCCGAAAGAAGCCTATAACATAGGCGGCGCCGAGCAGCTTGTTCCCCTGAATAAAATTGCAGAAAAAGTGATTGACCTACTTTCGGGATGAACTCAATGA
The DNA here is from genome assembly GCA_945870015.1 of Desulfocicer vacuolatum DSM 3385. Taxonomy (GTDB): domain Bacteria; phylum Desulfobacterota; class Desulfobacteria; order Desulfobacterales; family SURF-7; genus QZKS01. The sequence goes on along the minus strand of CAMBQS010000208.1, from coordinate 376 downwards.
AAAAACTTATGATTGGAGTTGGGGATTACGGAGGGAGCAACACAACCGGAGAATCTGTAAAAACAATGGCCCTGGGGTCATGTGTCGCTGTTGTGATTCTTCATCCGCCAACCAGAACCGTTGGGATGGTTCATGTTGCCTTGCCGGAATCCTCTACGAACCCGGATCGTGCCAAAGAACGCCCGGGATATTTTTCAGATACCGGCATTCCTGCTCTATTAAAAAGAATGGCGGATCTATCAAAAAATCCGGCCAATAAAGGATACATCATAAAGCTTACCGGCGGAGCAAAGGTTATGGATCCGAATAATCTTTTTAATATCGGCGACCGCAATGTCCTCGCGATCAAGAAAAACCTCTGGAAATATGGAATGGG
>CAMBQS010000207.1 GCA_945870015.1 Desulfocicer vacuolatum DSM 3385 | reverse complement strand
TCAAAATTACTTGTCGAACGGTCAAACTGTCCTAAATTTTTCCGTATCCACCCGGCCTGTGTCAGAAAATTTCCGGTATTGGCATGATTTGGAAGCTGTTTTGCAAACGATTCAAGATAGTCTGCAACCAGCCTGAATCTGGCGGTCTTAATCGACGTATCGATCATCACACCCAGGGTTGTTTCCACCTTTCCGGAGGTCGGATATTGCCTCACCAGATCTTCTCCGGCAGTCAACATGGTTTCCAGATCCCCTTTTTCCTTGCTGGAGACCATCAGAACATTCAGGGCTTCTTCCCCCATTCCAGTAGAACTGCTGCTGCTCTGATTCGCAAAATCGATCAGATCGCCCTTGCCTTTTTCCCAATCATCAATCGCTGCAACGGTAAGCGAAGACACAATTTTTGTTTCCGTAGCATGCACAATCCCGGCAATCTCCTTCCTGAATTTCGGATCACTGATTTTGGACTGACTCAGGATATGTTTACCGTACTGAATCAGGTTGTCATAATCCTCTTTCAGGTGGTAGGAATCCAGAATCAGATGAACGGCTGCCTTGGCTGGTTCACCATACGGATAGGTTTCCACGAAACGGGTAAACTCCTGGACGGCATCATCATACTTACCTGCATCATATGAAACCCAGGCGACATTGAACAACACATCCGGAACATATTTTGATTTCGGGAAGGTCGAAGCATATTGCCTTCCTGTTGTTTTCAACCCGGTGCGTGCATAAGCCACCTGAAAATAATTCAGCTCTTCCCGGTTTTTCAGGGCGCTATAGTATGAAATTACCGAACCATATAACATCTCTCCCTTTTTCGGATTGTTTTCCGGAAGCTTTCTCATCAGCTTTTCATACTGTTTTCCAGCTTCAAAGTATTGTTCGGATGAAAACAGCGTTTCCGCATAATTGTTGGCCATTTCCAGATAGACCGGACTGGTCTCAAAGAAGTCCAGGTACAGTTTGTATGAATCCGCCGCACGCTGAAAATCCGGTTTGGATCGCTTGCTTCTTGCCTTCTGGTGAGCATGGGTGACCAGATCCCTTGCATACAGTTCAAAATCATGTAGGCTTTTTTCCTTTTTATCGTCCGGGATGTGAATGGAATATTTCTGTTGTTTCAATGCCTTTACAATAATCTGAATATCCTGATCCGTATCCTCAAATGAGCCCATGGCCTGCACACATTCAAAGATATTTCTCGAATAGTCGAGAAGCTTTTCTGCATCATGCTGAAGCCCGGACAGTTCCCGGTAAACCGCTGCTGCATGCTGCCACTTTTTTTTCAACTGATACCGGTTTGCAAGTTTTTCAAGAACCGTCATATATGCCTGTCTGGACCATGCATAGTTACGGAAATAATCAAGAGCCTGATCCGGAGTATTGGATTTGTAGCATTCCCCATAGCAGTAGGCCATATCGATCAAAGACTCCAGCCGGATATCCACCCGCTTATACGTGTCCACATCCAAATTTTTCCCGGATCCTTTTTGAGAGACCGCTTCCTCAAAGAGTTTGATGGCTTCCGGATATTCGGCTTTGTTGATATGACACCATGCAAGCTTATACCGTGCAATTCCGACTGCCGGGCTGTCCGGATAGTTCAGAACCGCATGATAATGACGTTTGGCCAGATCCAGATCTTCTTTATTAATGAAATAATCACCCAGAAGAAGATAGGCTTCCGGTACATAACCGCTGTTTTTATGATTCCGGATAATCTCCCGGTATTGAACAATCATGTTGTCAAACTGTCCCAGTTCCCGGTATTCATGGGCCATGAAAAAATGAACCTTATCCCGGTCCGGATAATCCGGAAAGTTGTTCAAAATCCTCTGATAGATTTCAATGGCTTGATTTTTGAGAGCATTGGATTCCAACTGATCCAGGGAAGGTTCGGACACTTTGGTTCTGTCTTTCCGGATGAAATAAACGATCCTGGACTTTTCGATATACAGCTCTGCAAGCCTCAGAAACAATTCCGGCAGATAGGGCCGGTTGGCAGATTGTTCAATCAGGGTTCTGGTTGTTGTAATCGCTTTTTCAACTTTTCCCATATCCTGTGTAAGCTTTGCAACATACTTCAAATGCTCTTCTTCTCTGGTTTGTTTCTGAAACCCGAGGCTTTCATCTCCCAAAGCGTTTCCCCAACTTCCGATCAGGAACAGCATAGAGTAAGCCAGCAGTATGACATTTGATTTTATGTAATTGGATTGCTTCATTTGAAAAAAATATCCCATTCTTCATTGTTGTTGCATTTATTCGGCAGTTTCACATGATAGTCTGCCAGCTCATCGTTCCAGAATTCGCCCTGGAAAGGATAAACAACCAGCCCATCTTCGGAAGGTTTATCGTTAGATTTTTCATCCTGATAATGAGTTTCATAAATCCGCTGATACATATCCATCCCGATCTCATATTCCATAAGATGGGATTCCTCCTCATACCGCAGGAGTTGATTGGCCATCACTTCATACTCTTCCTGAATTGTCAGCCGAAGATCATTCGTGCTTTCCTCAATTTGCAGGGCATACAATTTTTCCAGATGCTCCCGGAAGGGTCTATCCTGAATCGTTTCGATATCTTTTTTCTCCAATTCCAGCAGTTCCAGGAATTTCCAGATCTCATGGATTTTCTTTTTGTTCATCAGAACCAGCATCAATGGGTAGTTGTCTTCCGGATTTCCTCTCTGATAAATATCTTCCAGAGCCACTCCGTATCGATACTTAAAATCTGTAACAACCTGCAACGCACTCTGATAATGGCAGACATCCTTGAAAATGAATGATTTCAAAATATAGTATTCCGGTGTGAAATAATTCTGAAAGCTTGGGGCCTCAAACGCATATAAAAAGCCCATGGCTTTTTCCGGATTACCGATCCGGTAATGAGCCCATGCTCTTTCCAGCAGATTCTGAGATTGTTCAAGGATATTTTTGGTAATTTCACCATACAGCTTGTCCGCCTCCTTATACTCTCCTTTTTCATACAGAAGACGGGCAATGGTTTTGCGGACTTCATTCTTTAAAGATGGATCTTCCAAAGGGCTTTCCATGATTTTTTTCAAAATGGCAATCGCCTCATCAATCTGACCGGAATGTAACCGCATCAATGCCTGATGGTATTGAAACTGATAAAAATAGTAAGTACCGGGTTTGATTTTATCGAAATGATCGTCTCCCCAAGACACCAAACCATGCTTCCAGTCATCCACTCCCTGGTGATAATGGATGAAATTCGACAGTTCCTCTCCCACAAAACCATACTCCTGGTCACAGATCACCTTATTGATCACAAGATCATGGTCATAGGGAGATGTCCGGATGGTGTTCTCAAAAAACTCCAGGCAGTATGAAACAATTTTGGGGTTCGGTTTCCGGATGACCAGTTCGGCAAGAGTGTCTACCGCGGCATGAGAGAAACCGGACTTTTTAAGGCAGATCCCAAAAAAGAATTCAGCCCATTCATAATCTGCATCATCCGGGGAACTGTTACTCAGATACTGATAAAACAAGGGGCAGGCATCCTTGTATTCCTTCTCTTCAAAAAGATCATACCCCTCCTGAAAGGCTTCCTGCGCCGGTTCACGATTCCCGTTTGCCGCAGTATCCATGCTTTCAGCTATGGAAACGCCACTCGTCTCAGTGTTGTTTTCATTTCCAACAGAAAACGCATTGTTCCTGAAAAAAATACCAGCAGGATAACGAGTATATAAAATAATTTTTTATTCATTTTCATCATTTTTCTTTAAGTAGGTTTTCATCATATCCACTGTCTGATCTTTCTCTGTTTCCCGGGGAGAAAGATTAAACCGGAAGCCAACCGTACAGCCGATAAATATATTGTTGACCGTTTCTTCTTCCTTGAACGTAATCAAATCCCGTATTTCAATATTCAGACTCAGGGTGTCCGTAATGAAATACCGGCTTCCATATCCAAGATTGATGGAGATGGCATTTTCAGTTGAAGGATCACCATAACTGAACTGACGTTCGTAATTGACAATACCCCCTCCTATCAGAAAATAGCTTTCCTTATTGATAATCCCTTTGTTCCATATGGACTCTTTTCCATAAAAAGGTTTCATCATGATACTGGAATGGATCATATATTTTGGTTCACTGAATTCAGACGGTGTGACACCGAATTCTACTTCAAGTTTCCCCTTGAGATCTTTTTCCTGATTGACAAAATACATCCCTCTTGCCACTTCCCAAGCCCAATTTTCATTAAAATTATAGGTATAGCTGACACCGACCGGAAGCACTTCATAAAAATCATCATCCGGAATATAGCCGGCTATCAGTCCCAGTTCATGGCTCTTGTGAAAAATTCGTTTTTGAATGGCCGAAACCGGGTCCTTGGGATCATTGTCTTCACAGATTCCCCAAACCGGATGGAAGGCCAGTATCAGGATCAGGGTAAAAATCGTAACTCTTTTCTTCATGTTTTTCTCTCCTAAACAGGATTATGATTACGGGTCAGAACCCGACAATATCAAAAACAAATGGATACGATACGATCACTTCACTTCCTTCCGGTTTCGGAAACTGCCAGGTTTTAATGGCTGCTTTGATGCAGGAGTGAATTTCATTTGAATTAATGGAAGAGGATTTGATCTGAACCTCACCGACCATACCGGATGCCAGGATCTTCCACTCGAAAACCACCTTTCCCAGAATAGCGGGATTTGAAATCAGAGCGGTTTCATAGCAATAGCTGATCTCATCCAGATGCTGATCAATTACCCTTTTCACTGCCTCACGACTCATGCCGCCCTTTACACCAGCCTGCATTCTCAACTGCGCACTCAATTGAGCAGATACCATTCCCTGAACCTGTTTTTGTCCGATTTTCCCTTTTTCAAGTGCCGCTACCATCCCCTTTCCCTCTGCTCCATAACTTCGCAAAACCTGAGAAGAACCTTTGGTAGTGACAATTCCGGTATTCGAAATCTTTGGAATTTCGATCCTGGCATTCCCGAGGTTCCCGACAATTCCGCCTACCTTGAATTTCGCATTGCCGGAATGAACAGAAGAAACCGCATCCAGATTGGTGACCGCTGCCATGGCGATTGCTGCCTGAGGTTGAATACCCACGCTGTTTCCGAGCATGCTTAGCAATCCCTGCTGATTGATATTTCGATTAACAATATTCCCCTGTCCAAAACCTCCGCCTGCTTGAGGAGACCGGGAAACAACCTGGTTGCTACCCTCTTTGCTGTTTCCGGTTCCGGTTGTGGATATTTTTTTCCGGATATCCATTACTTTGGATACCATTTTTTTGTTCTCCACGACTTCAGGAATTTTTTTCCGGCTCTCCATCACAATCTGCTTTTTTTCAACCATGGGTTCAATGATCTTCGGCTTTACTACCGGTTTTTCCACTGATTGCTTTTTGGTGATAATTTTTGTAAGCTCGGATGTGTCGATTTTTACAAAATGTGTTTCCGGAGGCAGCGGTTCCGGTTGCTTCACTGAATTAAAAAAACCAAGAAATACAAGAAGAAACAGATGGAAGATCGAAGATTTAATCATGTATTTATGAAATGCTCTTTCCTCTTGCTCCGGCAAAGTGACCGCCGGGCTTTCCTCCACACTAATCGGCCGAATGATATATTCAAAGATACCATCGGTAATGGTAACCGTATCCCCTATCTGAATGGGATATTGATATATTCCTTCATTTTCATTGTGCAGATTTGCAGTTTTCTTCAAATAGTCGGTCTTTACCGTATCAGATTCGTTTTTCAGGAAAGCCCCATAGACATGATCGCTGAAGTAAAAAAAGCTGTCGCCATTGTCTGTATTCTCTGCCAGCAGGAATTTCCGGTCTTTGGATCGGATATAATATTGGTTCTTCGGTTTTAAAAAAAAGATGTCCACCATCGTGTTGTTCTTGAATTTTGTCACCTCCACATTGACTTCCTTGTTTTTCGCAGAGGCTTTCATACCATGGTCGTCTTTTAGAATCAGGTCTTTGAGTGCAAACAACGCTTCCCGGTCTTCATCTTCATCTTCGTCTTCATCCTTATCCGGAGAAGGAAGAAGATGGTTATCCGGCTTGCTCTCCGGTATCTGAATTGTTGGTTGTTTATCATCTTGTCTGTGTGTATTGGTCTCACTTTCCTTTACCGGAGGGTGAACAACTTCAATATTCGATGTTGCATCAATCGTTACCTCTTCGGTTTTTTTCGACAATACGGTATTCTTCCTTTTTTTCAGTGGAATCTGATTGTTTGAGGTTGAATTGGTACTCAACATGAGTTTGATTTTGATTGTATAGGGCCCGATATCCAGGTAATCGAATCTGCCA